>CAYTDF010000271.1:0-6862 GCA_964436365.1 uncultured bacterium
TGGAATAACTTGATTACGCACTCGTGTGTTTCTCAACTGGTCCAGGTCGACCGGATACCCGCACGTGCCGAGCGTGCCGGGCGAGTCGGGGCGGACGCCTGGCATGTGATCGGAGAGCCCGATGCCGACCGGGAGTTCGACCGGCTCTACACAGATGGGTTCGACGCCGTCGTCGACTGTTCGGGAACGGCCGAGGGGGTCCAGTTTGGGTTGCGGCGTGTCCGCAAGGGCGGGAAATTCATGGTTTTCGGAGTCTGTGACGAGGACGTCCGGGTCTCGATATCGCCGTTTGAAATCTTCAACAAAGAACTCTCGATTATCGGTGCGAAGATGCCGCCCCGAACGCTCGACAAAGCGGCTCGGCTCGTCGAAGCCGGTGTGATTCAAACGGAGGAGATCGTTTCCAGTACCTATCCCTTGGGCGATCTCGTCGATTGCATTCACCGATTCGTGAGTGATAAGCCAAACGAAGTCAAGATGATGATCGATCCCACCCCCTGAGAACGGGTCCCGGAGCGTCCCTCCAGCATTTTTCCATGCGTCCGCGCAGTGCCTCCGGCGACCGACTGCCCGGCGACCGGCTGTCCGGCGACCGGCTGACGGTGGGGTGGGCGTTGCCCTTTTCCAATGCGGTTGTTAGTTTGGAGACACTCTAATCCCCTGGGATGTTGTGGTACACTGCTTTGTCTGGGGCTGGGAGAATTTCAACTGGGCGGAGTGTGAGAGACGTGGATATTCCAATCGTTTGTGAGAAATGTGGCCGCGTTTACCGTGACGGGGAATGGGTGATCGATTTCGTTCCCATACAGCGGGTGAATTCGACCATCTGTCCTCACTGCCGCCCCAGTGGCGACAAGGGTGACAAGTCGAAGAAAGGGATGGTCTTCCAGGAATCGCGACGATCTCCCAAAACCAAGAAGTGAGGTGACGCGCGGCCTCTCGGGCGTGGGGCAGCCTGCGTTCGCTTCCTGCGTACGACTCCAATGGAAAAACCGACTACGGATGAGCTTTTACCGTCACTTTCGAAACGGCCTGAAAAGCCGACTCGCAAACCGCGGCGTTGGCTGCGCTGGCTCACTCTGGGGATCGTCGTTGTCGTCATTGCGCTCGGCGTTACGCTCTGGAATCTAGAAGGTCTACTGAAGGCCAACAAGGACGTTGTTTTCTCGGGCATCGAGTCCGCGCTTGGGCGTCCTCTCCAGGTGGAGGAATTCGACGTCAGTGTCTGGGGTGGGATCGGTTTTCAACTCACCGATGTTCGTTTGGCCGATACACCGGAGTTTTCGGAAGGTTCTTTCCTCGAAGCGGATTCGATTACGCTTAAAGTCGCTTTTCTGCCACTCCTCAAAAAACAGTTGACGATCGATCGTCTTTCTCTTGAGGGACCGCGCCTGGTCTTGATTCGGAATGGCGACGGTCTCTGGAATTACGAGGCATTTTCCGGTTCGAGCGCCGAAGAGGAGACCGACGAGTCTGAGAACGCGAGCGGTGAAGCTCCGCTGCTGATCCAGATTGCCGAATTGGAGATTCGAGACGGAGAAGTCATTGTGCGGGATGATGGCGACGACCTGCCGTACCCGTTGCGAAACATCGACTTGAGTGCTCGCGACGTCGGCGTCGAGCGTCCGATCGTGTTGGATCTTTCTGCGGATGTTGGGACCGTGCCCTCGCGCTTCACGCTGGAGGGTAGTGTCGGGCCGCTTGGCGAAACCTTCGATTTTTCGAAGATACGGACGCAACTGGCGCTGCAGATCGACGATATTGATATCGAGAACACTCTAGCGACATTGCGAAAGCATGTGGCGCTCGAGGCTTGGCCCTCGGACCTCCGCATCGCCGGGCCCCTATCGCTTGGAATCGATCTGGAAGGCCTTCTGAACGATCTTGACGTGCGCGCGCATGTGGAGGCCGAACGTGCGAACCTCGAGTATGGGGAGTTGTTTCGCAAGCCGCAGGGAATGCTTTGTGGCCTGGATGTGGCGCTTCACCTTACCCCCACGGGCGGGCTCCAGTTCTCCAAGGGCGAGTTACGTTTGGGGAAGCTGACGACCGAACTCTCAGGGGATATCGAACCGTCCGATCCGATGCGCGTGCGGCTCGACGTCAAGCTATCCGATCGAGATCTACAGGAACTGGCCACCGTGCTCCCCCTCGCTGAGCCTTACGCTCTCGCGGGTGGTCTCGAGCTCGACGTGAACGTCGATGGAAACGTAAGTCTGGATGAACCGCCCTCCGTGAAGGGAACACTCCGGTTAAACGATGTCGCGGTCACGATCCCGAATACGGGGACCGACTTGAAGCAACTCACCGCCGCCCTCGATATGGATGGAAACCGTTTCTCCCTACGTGAATCGGAGTTCAATGTGACGGTTCCGCCACGCATCGACGGTTTGGCTGTCGCGCTCCGGGGTGACCTGCGGCTCGAATCCAAGACCGTCTATCTCGAAAAGGGCTATCTGCGAGGCGGGCCGGGCGAGATTGACATCTCCGGCCAGGTCGAGCGCGCCGCGCCCTACAAGGCCCAGTTTACGCTACACACTCCGGACGTGGCTCTCACCGGCTGGGACGTGTTTTTCCCCGAAGTGGCTTCGTACGCGCTCGCCGGTTCGGTCGCCTTGGATGCGGATGTGGCAGCCGCGCTTGATGCGCCCGAACGCGCCACCGCGAAGGGGACTTTGCGTCTGAAAGAGGTCTCGGTCACCCCGCCGGGTTCTCCGCAGCCTGTCTCGGGGTTGAACGCGCAGCTGGCGTTTACCGAGAAGCAACTGGATATTCCCGAGGCCGCGTTCAATCTCGGTCGCTCGCCGATAAAACTGACCGCTAAGGCCGAGGGACCGGCTCCCTTGAACCTGACTTACCGCGTCGAGAGTCCCGAATTCCGCGTCGACGATTGGCTGGAAGCGACTGAAGGAAACGGCCCACCCGAAATGTTGCGCGACCTCCAAACATCCGGCGAACTACGGATGGACAAGGGAATTGAGGACATTCGTTGGAACGGTTCCATAACTCTCCCCGCGGGAAGAGCCGCCGCCGTGGACCTCAAGGAACTGAGTGCGCGCCTCTCGCTTCGTGACGGGGTGCTCAACATCGATTCGTTCACGGGGCAGGTTTTCGACGCTCCGGTTACGGTATCGGGGCGGTACGCTCTCTTGCGCACACCGTCGGTCTTTGACGCGAAAGGGACGATTAAGGAATTCGATCTTGGGAGCTATGCCAAAGCCAGCGACCCTGGGAGCGATCCTAGATTCCTCGGCCGTCTGAATATGGATTGGACAATCTCGGGTGAAGGGACCAGTTGGCCGGACATTCAGCCCACGCTCAAAGGGACGAGCCAACTCGATGTCACCGACGGGGTCTGGAAGGGCGTCAACATCGTCCAAAAAGTGCTCGGCCCTCTAACCGGCGTCCCCGGTTTATCGCTGGTTTTCAAGCCGCTCGTCGACAACACCTTGGTGAATGTCTTGGCGCTTCCCGATACCCGGTTCCAAGAGATTCGCTCCGCGATGCGGATTGGTGAGGAAAAGGCTCATATCGAATCCTTTCGCATGAAGTCCGACGATTTCACGCTCACGAGCCGGGGGTGGATTGGGTTTGACGAGAAACTCGATGTCGACGCGCACTTGATTCTAGCGCCGCGCGTACTCTCCTCGCTGAAGTCGAAAGTCAGCGAGGCTTCGATGCTGGAGGACGGCAATGGACAACTACGCGGCATTCCGTTCAAGGCGACCGGAACGCTATCCGACATGAGCGTTGTGCCCGATGTTTCGTCCATGGCCTGGGGCGTGCCGGGACAGATACTCGATGCGGCGGGCTCGGTTGGGGCAACCGTCGGAGAGGGAGTCAACGAAGTTCTTGGCGGGTTGAAAGGTCTATTCCCCGGCTCCCGCAAGAAGAAAACGAACGACGAAAACTAGGCCCCTCGGCTACTTCTTTCTACCGCTCCGTACCCCAAAGCGTTCCGCCGCCCTTCGATGCGCGCCACGCTTCGCGCCAACGGTGAATATCGTCGTGGTTGATCGCCCGTAGCGGCTTGCGCTCGTCCCGCGCGGGGAGCGCCGGGAACGGTTTGTGTGGCAGGGTCTGGTACCAATACGCCACGGTGGAGATGTCCAGCGTGAGGCTGTTGGCGTGTCCGTGTTCGATGCTCGCGCGCAGGCTCTTCTCGAACAGGATCGGGTCTTCGATATGGAACCGGTAACAATGGGTGCGGCCCAGCCAGCCGAGTTTCTCGTTCACGCGCGGATAGCCGAAATAGGGATGTTGAAAGACTTCGTTGGGACACCACGAACTGTTGAAATAGTCTTCCGTACCGGTCCCGTGCAGGCGTGGCGGCCAGGCGGCACCGTCCACCACGAACATATCGTCCCCCTCGCCGTACCAACGCGGTGTCGGTGAGTCGACGAAATAGTTGATCCCGACATAATGCCCACGGCCCTCGGCATCCATAATCAGGTAGTTGTCGCGGTCCGACAGGGTTTTCTCCACATCGCCGTTGGCGTCTCTTTCGCTCTCGACATCTTGGGCCGGTGTCGTCAACTCGTGATTCCACCACGCATGAAACCGCAGGGAGTCGTCGACCGAGGCATGCTCTTCGTAATCGACGTAGAAATAAAACGCCCGGCATTGAATATCCGATTGGTTCTCAACCGTGATCTTCGCCTCCCGCCCGAAGGGCATTGGGAAATAGCAGTTCAGCCCGCGGCCGCCTTTCGGTGCGGCCACAATCGGCAGAGAGTTAACCAGGTAATGCTCGCCCCAGCCCTGCCCGAAAAAATCACCGATGGGCGACTCGACACTGGGGGTCTCCGAACCGTCCCAATAGATGCGTAACACCATGTTTCGCCGGTAGAGGGGATCTCTGTGCGAAATCGTGCACCAGATATGGCGAATAATACCCGCGCCTTGGATGTCGGCGATGACTTTGGTTTCGCCAGGTTCGATCTGTACCCGATCCCCGTTCGCACCCGTCTGGTCGTGGCTCGAGATGCGTCGTGTCGTGCCCGTCCGCTCTCGATACAGGCTACTCAGCGGGCCACCGGAGGCGTTCGGTGTTGCGATACGCGCACCGTTCGCGAGATTCTCCTTGGCACTCGTTTTGAGCGGCGCATCTACACAGCCAGCCATGGTCAGCGTCCAAAGGCCGACAAGGGCCAGTGAGAGAAGCATCCTGACATTGGGTTCTTTATTTCGCATCGTCGAACCTCCGCGACTCGATCTCAGAACTCGGCTTTCCATTCACGATTACGGTCAACTCGATTTCACGTAGCTCCCCACACCCACCACCACGGTCGAGAGAAGGAGAACCAGCAAACCGCTGTAAATCCACAGGAGGGTGTTGCGGCTGGCGCCCTTCCATTCTTTGAACAGCAGGCCCCACAGGTTGCTGAAGATGATGATGAACGCCATATGGATCGTCCAACTGGAGAAATCGTACTCGCCCATCTTCGTGGTGCCCATGCCGTAGAAGAAGAACTGGAGGTACCACGTCACCCCGGCCGCCGCGCAGAAGAGATAGTTCATGGGCAGCGAGCCGCCCTCAGCCTGGAAGTAGTCCTTCCAACTGCCGTTCACGACGTTCAGGTAGAGACACCAGATCGCATTCGTGGTAAACCCCCCGGCGAGAACCACCACCAACACCGCGTTGTTCTGGTAGATCGGATCGGTTCCGTTTTCCACTGCGATCTTCGCGATCGGTTCTCCGGCGGCGAATGCGAATGCCATGCAGGCGCTCATCACCCCCGCGAACGTGGCCACCCAGAGTCCTTTCATGAAGTTGAATTCGGTGATCATCTCTTGTTTCGCTTCGTCGCTCAGTTCTCGTTCTTTTCGTACGCCGGCCCACGCACAGACCGTGATCCCAACCAGGCAGACCGCAACGCCACCGAGTGTCACTTGCAGCGACAGGTCTCCCGCCAGCGTAACCAGCTGCCCTTGGAAGAGGGGTGGAATCAGCGTCCCGAACGCCGCGCAGAAACCCAACGCCAGCGCATAGCCTAGCGACAGACCGAGGTATCGCATCGAAAGGCCGAATGTCAATCCCCCGATTCCCCACAGCACCCCGAACAGATACGTCCAGAACAGACTGCTGGCCGGACTCTCCGCCAGTGCACTCGAAAGACCTACCACCGTACGGTTCGCGGCAACCGACGGAGCCACGACCCAACTGAAGACACCTCCAACCAGCCAGTAGCTTTCCCACGACCATTTGCGCACGCGTTTATACGGAATATAGAAGCTACCGGCGGCCAAGCCACCGATGGCGTGTAGCAACACACCGAGCAAGGGATTCGCGGTCATCCGGGTTTAACTCCTTATCAAGACGTTCTTGGAGACGAGATTACTGATACAGCTGTTGATCGGTTAAGATGATGTCGCCGTTCGAGCGCAGTCCATTCGACATCTGGTAAAAGACAGCGTGAACGCTCGGATCGGTCCTCGCGAGCGCAATCACCTGTCCGGTCCACCCATAGTCGGTGTAGCCGTTGGGACCGGACGAGAGGCAGACGTAACAGACCCCCGCTGTCCGGTAGGCTCTTTCGCGGTCTCCGCCCGGCGTGACACCCCGTTTGTGCATCGCGCCGTAATCGAAATACTTCCGCCCGCTGTTCTTGGGCGGGAAGATGTCCCGAGCGATATCGACGCTGGAGGCGTAGGCAATGGGTGTTGTCAACTGCCGGAACGTTGCGCCATCGTCCACATCGCCCCCCAGGTCCACTGCGCAATCGTTGTTGTCCATGATGTAGCTGCCGATCGATGTCTGGATCGATTTCATATTTCCATACACCTGCGCGATCTTGGCGCGGGTCTGTGCGTTCAAAAAGTTTGGAACGGCGATTGCCGCCAGGATGCCGATGATGGCGAC
>CAYTDF010000272.1:0-6849 GCA_964436365.1 uncultured bacterium
GATGTACGCCGACAAAGGACGTCACATCATCACCGCCAACACCGAACATAAAGCGGTGCTGGATACCTGCAAACACCTGGAACGGCAGGGCTTCACGGTGACCTACCTGCCGGTGGATGGAGATGGCCTCGTGTCACCGGAGACGGTGAGCGAAGCGATTCGGGAAGATACGATCCTGGTCAGTATCATGCTGGCCAATAACGAGATCGGGACGATCCATCCGGTTCAAGGTATCGGGGCTGTCTGCCGCGAGAGAGGCGTGATATTCCACTCGGACGCCACCCAAGGCGTTGGGAAACTCCCGGTCGACGTGAACGATATGAACATCGACGTGATGTCGCTTTCGGCCCACAAGATGTATGGCCCCAAAGGCTGCGGGGCACTTTATGTCCGCCGAAGAAAACCACGTATTCGGCTCACCGCGCAGATGGACGGTGGCGGCCACGAACGAGGCATGCGGAGCGGCACACTCAATGTTCCGGGAATTGTGGGTTTTGGCAAAGCGGCCGAGATCTGCCGACTGGAACTTGAAGAAGAAAACAGACGTCTCCTGGAATTGAGGCAACGTCTTCAGACGGGCATCTTCGACGCGCTGGACGAAGTCTATGTTAACGGGCACCCGACCCAACGTCTGGCGGGAAGCCTGAACCTCAGTTTCGCGTACGTCGAAGGCGAGTCGCTGCTGTTGGCACTCTCGGATATCGCCGTGTCGTCAGGCTCCGCCTGCACGTCGGCTAGCCTGGAACCGTCCTACGTGCTCCATGCGCTGGGGCTGGGCGATCAGCTGAGCCACTCCTCGCTACGTTTCGGGATCGGACGCTTCAACACGGCGGAAGAGATCGACTATGTGGTGGAACGCGTCACCGGTGCAGTCCAGCGGCTGCGGGAGATGTCTCCGCTGTACGAAATGGCGCAGGCGGGTGTCGATCTATCCACGTACAAATGGAAAGAAGTTTAGACCGAAACACGGGACGCACATTACGTTTCGGTTTCCGGAGGTATAGCGACTATGGGGTACAGTGAGAAAGTTCTCGATCATTACAACAACCCGCGAAACGTGGGCAGCCTGGAAACGTCGGACCCCTCTGTGGGGACGGGCCTGGTGGGTGCGCCGGAATGCGGAGACGTTATGAAGCTGCAGATTCGTGTTGCGGACGACGGCAAGATCGAAGAAGCGAAGTTCAAGACGTTTGGCTGTGGCAGCGCGATCGCGAGTTCGAGCCTGGCCACAGAATGGCTGAAAGGCCGTACGCTCGACGAAGCCATGGAGATCGAAAACGTACAAATCGCCGAAGAACTGGCACTGCCCCCGGTCAAGATTCATTGTTCGGTTCTGGCCGAGGACGCCATCCGTTCGGCGATCGAAGACTATCGAACGAAAAAGAACGGCGACGCCGATTCCGCGGAAGGCGGATGAGCGCCGCGATCATACGAGAGAGGGGAACCTCCCCGATTTTTCGAGGTGAAATTATGAGTGAAGCAACCACAGTCAGCCCTGTTGAACTCACCGAAGCCGCTGCGGCGGAAGTCAAACGATTGATCGAAACCCAGGACCTGCCCGAAGGAACCGGCCTGCGAATCGCAGTGCAGGGCGGCGGATGCTCGGGACTTCAATACGGTCTGAATTTCGAAGCCCAAGAACAACAAGGCGATAAGACGTTCGAGACCCAAGAGATCAAACTGTTCGTGGACGCGAAGAGCGCGCTGTATCTCGCCGGTGTGACCGTCGATTTCACAAGCGGTCTGGAAGGCACCGGATTCGTCTTCAATAACCCCAACGCTGAAGGAACCTGCGGCTGCGGCAGCTCGTTCTCCTGCTAGAAACAACCGTGGGCTGGACGGTGGATCGGCGAAATCGTGAACGTCACAAGTGTATCTAATCGAGAAGAGGAACTGCGGGCCTGGTTCGGACTGCCCGAGGAGGCGAGTCACTTCGCTCTGTTGCGGCTGGACGGAGAGGTGATGAACCCGGACCTGGCGGAACTCGAGAGGGAGTTCTACCGGCTGTCGCGCACGTGCCATCCCGATTTTTTCGCCACCAAGAGCGCGGAAGAGAAAGAGCGTGCGGAACGAATGTCGACGCGCCTCAACGACGCGTACCGCGTCTTGAAAGAGCCCGTGCGGCGCGTCAAGTACCTCTTAGAACTGCATGGCGACAGCGGCGCGGAAACCCAACAGAAGGTTCCCGCGCCGTTGCTGCAATTCGTGTTCGAACTCCAGGAGCAACGCCAAGCATTCGAGGCGGGTGACCACGACCGGCAAGCGACGCTACGTCCGGAACTGGAAGCGGCAGCCCAGCGTGTGGCATCCGAACGCGCAACCCGCGAAGCGAGGCTTAACGAACTCTGTGCGCGCTGGGACGGTGACGAAGACTCCCGAGACGAAATACGGAAAGCGATGCGCCAAACCCACGAGGAACAAGCGTATCTGACGAAACTCCTGCGGCGGCTCGAAGAAACGCTTAATGCGTCCGCCCCAACCTAATTCCAATTCGTGCCCCTCGATACAAAATAGAGCCTGACGGCTCGATTTCACTCGGGGACACGGGTTTCAGGGAACCTGAACTGGGCAGAAGCACTAACCACGGGGACTCCGAAAGACTGCCAACAAGACTCAATAAGAAAGAATCGCGAAAAAGATCATGGAACACATCGTCGGGATCGATCTGGGCACAACCAACAGTCTGGTGGCAACCATGGAGATGTTGGAAAGCCGGGTGATTCCTCTCGACAGCGAGGGCGAAACGACACTGCCCTCCGTCGTGGCCATCGAGACCGACGGGACAATCACGGTCGGGCACGAGGCTCGTAAACGGCGCGTGGAAAACGCGGAGCGGACCGTGTTTTCAGCCAAACGGCTGATGGGGAAAGGCGCGGACGAGATCCTCGCCCAAGACAACCCCTGCCCGTTCAATGTCGGCGACCGAGGCAACGGCTCGGTTGCGGTAGAGATCGATGGGCGCTGGTTCACGCCGCCGGAACTCTCGGCCCATATCCTCAAGAAACTGAAACAACGCGCGGAAGCGTATTTCAAACAGCCGGTGACGCAAGCGGTGATCACTGTCCCCGCCTATTTCAACGACGCCGAACGTCAGGCTACAAAAGACGCGGGGAAGATCGCCGGTCTGAACGTGCTGCGAATCGTCAACGAACCGACGGCCGCGTCGCTGGCGTACGGTCTGCATCTCAAGCAGCACGGCACAATCGCCGTTTACGATCTCGGCGGCGGAACGTTCGATATCTCCATCCTGAAACTGCACAACGGTATCTTCGAAGTGCTTTCGACCAACGGAGATACCTATCTCGGCGGCGACGACATCGATGCCGCACTGTTGGCGATGGTGCTCGAGGAGCTCAAAGCCACGCGGAGCGTGGACGAGCCGTCGCCAGGATTGCTGCAGCTGATTCTCCGTGAGGTGGAAGCGGCAAAATGCGAGCTCTCGGAAGCGGAAGAGACAACGATTCGCCTCACGCACGACGGGCATGGTTACGAACGTGTCTTGACGCGGACGGAGTTCGAAGATCGTATCCAGCCCATCGTCGCCCGGACACGTACAGCGTGCCTGGCAGCCCTGCGCGACGCCAACGCCACTCCGGAAACGATAGACGACGTGATTCTGGTGGGCGGGTCGACTCGGATTCCGCTGGTGCGGCAAACCGTGCAAGAACTGTTTCAACGGGAGCCGCGCTGCAAACTGAATCCCGACGAAGTCGTCGCCATGGGCGCGGCGGTGCAGGCCAGTATCCTCGGCGGGCGAATCACCGACATGCTGCTGTTGGACGTTACGCCGCTTTCTCTGGGTATGGAGACCATCGGCGGAGTGATGAACGTGTCGATCCCCCGGAACACGACGATTCCGGCCAGCGCAACGCAGGAGTTCACGACCTTCGTGGACGGCCAGCGCAACATCAAGATTCACGTGTTCCAGGGGGAGCGGGAACGCGTGCAAAACAACCGCAGCCTGGCCGAGTTCGAGTTGCGCGGGATTCCTCCGCTCGCCGCCGGAGTGCCCCGGCTGGCGGTGACGTTCTCCATCGATGCGGACGGCATCCTCAACGTGACCGCTAAAGAGAAACGAACGGGTATCGAACAGTCGATCACTGTCAAACCGACCTACGGCCTCAGCGACGAGGAAGTTGAACGCATGCTCGAAGAATCGATCGTGCACGCGGAGGAAGACGTGAAGGCGCGGTTGGCCATCGAAGCCCGTAACGAAGCGAAAACCGTGATTCGGGCGACGCGGAAAACACTTACGAAGAACGAAGTATCGGTCGGCCAAGAGGAGCGTGAGGCAGTCGAGGCCGCTATCGACGAGTTGGAAGCGGTGCTGGACTCGGAGGACCACTCTCTGCTGCGCAAGCGGATTCGTAAGGCGGGGGCCGCCACCCGGCATTTGGCCGAACTGAACATGGAGCATGCGTTGGCCAACGCCCTGAAAGCGGTGGACGGGGAGCCCGAAGAGAAAGCATAGGGTAGGCAATATGCCCAAAGTCACATTTACATTCGAAGTGGATGGGCGCGAGCCAAGAAGCGTCTCCTGTCGCGGAGGAGCGAGCCTGCTGGAGGTGGCCAAGCAATGCGGCATCACCATCGACCACGCCTGCGGGGGGTTCTGCGCCTGTTCGACCTGCCACGTGATTGTGAAGGATGCGGGGGAATCGCTGAGTGAGATCACCGACCCAGAAGAGGACATGCTGGAGAACGCACCCGGCCTGACCTTGTCGTCGCGACTGGCGTGTCAAGCGCGTGTGGGTGTGAGCGACGTGGTGGTTTTGATCCCCGCGCACGGCAAGAACGAAGTGGTGAGCGATCATTGAGGAATTCCGGGGCGTGCCCGTGCCCCTCGATACACCCTCACTCCGTTCGGGCACTCGGGAACACGGGTCCGGGAATACCGATGCCGAGTTACGGGAAACGCCCGTTGAATCATGAGCTTGCTAAGAGGAATGGCTAAGATGGATTGGACGGATAGCGAAGATGTTGGAATCGCGTTGCAGGAAACGCACCCCGGTGTCGATCCTCTCACAGTGCGCTTCACCCATTTGAAGAGCTGGGTTTGCGCGTTGGACGATTTCGACGGCGATCCCCAAGCCTGTAACGAAGCGAAACTGGAAGCGATCCAAATGGCGTGGTACGAAGAATGGAAGGACGGCTCCGGTTGAGCCGGGCAGGAATCGGACAATTATGAGTGAAGATCGACCCATCGATAACCAGGCAAACGGCGTCCATACCGACCCCGGGGTGTTCGATCCCGAGGCCAGTCATCGGCGGTACCGTATTCTGCTTCTTTTCGCGGCATCGGTCCGGAAGTTGACAGGCATCGACTTCCTTTCGGGTGGTATCGACGAGAACGTCACCGACGCCCAGGCGGAGGCGTTGCGGTTTCTGCTGCTCAACGAAAACGCGTCGATGGGCAAGATCGCCCGTGGTTTGGGTTATACGATCTCCGGCGCGACAAAAGCCATCAATCGTTTGGAACAGAAGGAGTGGGTGTCGCGCCAAGCCCGCTGCGACGACCATCGCGAGGTCAATGTCGCATTGACGCCGCGCGGCCGGGAGCTGGCGTTGCAGATTCTGATGGCGACCAACCGCAGGGTCGAGGAGATCTTCTCGCGCATGCCGCCGGAACTGATCCAGCGGCTGGAAGACGATTTGGGCGAGTTTATCGAGCGTTTCGTCGATGACGAAAAGACGGCGCAAGAACTTTGCATCGCCTGCGGTTTCGAAGGCGGAATCGACTGCTCGGAATCGGAGAGCGATTGCGCGGTCGCCAAAGCGCAACGTAAACTGCCGTAGGCGTGACTCACCAGAACGGCACCGTCACCGGATAGGCGGATCATGATCGAATCGGAACAACTCGAAACGCTTCCCCACGAGCCGGGTGTCTATATGATGCGCGACGCGGACGACCGCGTGGTGTACATCGGGAAAGCCATCGATATCCAAAAGCGACTGCGTTCGCACTGCTCGCGTAAAGGCGGCGACTACGCTTCTCCATTTGTGCGCAATGTCGAACAGGTCGACTACACGATCACCAAGAACGCGCGCGAAGCGCTGCTTCTCGAAGATACACTGATCAAAAAGCACCTTCCGGTGCATAACGTGAAACTCAAGGACGACAAGCGGTATCCGTATATCAAGATCACGCTTGGCGAAACCTTTCCGCGCGCCTACCTGACGCGCACGGTTGAGCGCGACGGGAGCCGATACTTCGGCCCCTATACGCATGTGACCGCCGCGCGGCGCACGCTTTCGGCACTGCAAGAAATCCTGCCGACGCGCACGTGCAAGTATCCATCTGAGGATTTGCTTTCGGTTCGGCCATGTCTGGAACACGAGTTGGGGCGGTGCTGCGCCCCCTGCGGCGGCATCGTCACGGAACAGGAGTACCGCGAAATCTGTGAAGGGACGGTCGCGTTTCTCAAAGGGCACAACCGGGACGTCGTACAGGCGTTGAAGAAACGTATGGAGGCGTGCGGCGAAGCCCTGCTGTTCGAGAAGGCGGCGATCTACCGGGATAGCCTTCAGGCCGCAGAGACATTTACCGAGCGGCAGACGATGACCAGCCGCACTCTTTTTTCGGAAGACTACCTCGGATACGGGCGCGCGGGGACCGTGTCGTGCATGCACGTACTAAAACGGCGCGGCGGAAAGATCGTGGCTACAACACATCACTTTCTGGACCGCTCGGAGCAGAGCGGAGCGATCGATATTTACGTCGCGTTCATCGAGCAGTATTACAGCGAACAACCGGAACTTCCGCGCAAGCTGGTGATTCCGGTTTCTCTGCCGCAAGACCTCCTGGAAACCGTCGAGTTTTGGCTCTCGGATCTGGCGGAACACGCGGTC
>CAYTDF010000273.1:0-6828 GCA_964436365.1 uncultured bacterium
TGATCACTGTTCGGCACCCACTCTACGCCACCTGCATCTACAGCGCTTCGGGGTTCGTGCCGGGAACCATTTCCGACTTGGGTGACGTCTCCGTCCTGCCGGCGCGGCAGATTCGAGTAAAGATCACATACGAGAATCCCGAGCAGAAACGCTACTGGCCAACCCGTTCGACGGAGCGCTACGAGGTACAGGTACAGCAAGGTGAGCATTTACAGAATCGGGTGTTAGGTTTTGATTCGGAAAGAGTAACTGGAGATGCACTCTTTCCTGCGAGGCCGTTCACTTCGGTCCGCCTGCAACTCCAACATCCGGCGTCGACTGCATTCTACTCATCTTGGTTCTCGCACTTCGATACGAGGAGAGAACAACCCTGGGAGTGTGCAAGACGGGAGGAACTCCCGGACACGGTGGAACTGATCGCGCCCGCGCTACCCATCCGACGGTTTCGTATTGTCGATAAGGACGGTGAACCGGTTCGCAACGCATTCCACAAAGTCACGCTGATCCAGGATCGGCTGGGTTTCTGGGAGAGGCTGCTTCCCGGGAAACTTCGGAGACCACGGTACGGGGCCGTCAAAACCTATCATGATCTGCACACAACCTTTGCTGGCAGAGCGGAATTCATAATCACCGAGAATTTCCCCATGGTGGTCGTGGTGATTCCCATGCAACAGGGCCCCACTCCGCTGCCCATATCTGTGTTCCAGGAGACCTACAACAAGTTGCCGAAGAACAGCTTCGTCCCTCGATCCGAAGAAGACATCGGCGACTTGGTTCTCTCCGCCACCGTGGCCCCGGGAGTATGGGCCGCGATGCCCAAGTAGGATATCCTTCCAGCATCCCGATCCAACAAGTCTCCCAAACACTGCTGAACTCTCGTCCTGTCGGTCTCATCACAGGGTGTGGAGCGAACCGCTTATCTGCCGCAAAAACAGTTACGCAACTCATAAAATCATTACAAATGGGCTAGTTCTCAATAAAACAATTATCCATACGGCCGGTGTAGAATAGCCTTTCCAAGGTGAGGAATGTCCAAACGGCAGAGATACGACCAATGTAACGCATTGTTATTTATGAAGTTACGGACTGACCTCGAAGCCCTCCTCCACCCAGTTTCCGTCCTCGGCAGTACCGTGTCGGCGAAACCTCCCAACTCTGCTATTCTTTCTTCTTGTCGGTGCCATCATAGGGTGTGGAGCGAACCAGTGGCTGGGTATAAGTGCGTCTGCTTTGCCATTCTCTTGGGGATGTCCGTTCATTCTTCCCCAAGACTCGCGTGGGGTGCACAACCGAGCCCCGAGGTCGCCCAATACCTCCGCTCTCTGCACGGCACAAAGCAAATTCTACGGCACTCCTACAACGGCAGCGATACGGTCTACCTGTACGCGAATGGCATCCACGCCCGCGTCACGCTCCAAAGCGACAACCTCTTCCCAACCATGATCGACGAACCGGTAACAATCACCGAAGCGGACAGCCTGCCCCGGAGCCTACGGTTCGAGATCGAGAGCGAAGCCTTGGGACGGGGACGGCTAAGCATCGTGACAGAAGGCGGTGCAGCCTTCACCGTGGGTCTGCTAGGGGCGGTAATGCAACGACTTTTCGTCACCGAGGGCGAGACCTTTCATCCCGTCTTGATCGATCCTCAATCGGGATGGGCGCATCTCCACGGCTGCAATCATCTCTATCATGATGAAGCGGCGGAGACCTTTCCAACTCTCGAGGAAGCGCTGAAGGCCGAACACAAGAAATGCCCCCTCTGCTTCACACGAATTCGTAGACACTTGGATGCCCTGATCCGTGAGGAGTTGGGTCTCCAGATCGCCGCGACCATGCGTTCGTTTTACCGCGCCTCCGGAGACAGAGGCAATCAACAAAAACTCTGGAGGGCAGGACGCCGCGTCTTGGATACGTGGCCATGGCCCGTCTCGGACCTTCCGTACCGCTTCACCCTGGTCGACTCGGCCGAACGAAACGCGGTCGCCTCCCCTCATGGCCAGATCTTCGTCACCGGCTCTCTCATGAGAACGCTGGAGTCCGATGAAGAGCTCGCGGCCGTTTTGGCGCATGAGATCGCTCACGTCGAACGTCACCACGGTTACCATCTTGTGCGGCGCGTCCAGCAAACCAACGCTGTGGCCGATATCGCCTCGACCGCGCTTCAGATCTCGCTGGGCGCGAACGTGGGGAAGGACAGCATCCCGGTGGAGCTCGCCGCACTTCTTCCCGTCTTGGCTCGTGACATCTGCCGCTCGGGCTATGGAATCCGGTTCGAGGAGGAGGCGGACGCCGTGGCCGAAGTCTACCTGCACACCCAAGGCATCCCTCGGGAAACACTAAGCCATGTACTCCGTAAACTTCAGTACGACAAAGACATCCACGCCTACCGCAAGGGCCGCGAGCTCTTCCCCACTCACCCCGACATCGACCAACGCATTCAGACTGTTTCTCGTTCCCGAGTACGGCGCATTGAGCCACCGATTCGGTTCGCCGGATACGACCGGAACGGCCATCTCGTCGCAGAACTGGAGATCGAACTGGAACGGGTCGTCGAGCCCCAGGTCGGCAAGGCGCGCCCATCCAAGCGCTCGCGGGATGCCACACGCTCCCAACGGCGAAGCGAGATACTGATCGGCGACCTGCATCAGATCGTCGGAACGCTGACCACAACGTCGTTCCTTGGCCACCCCACATCCTTCGATGCCCTGCTCGTGAACGGTACCGGAACAAAAGCCAAATTCACGAACCAAGAGACACTCGACTTTCTACCCAACGACCGGCGCGGGATTCTCGTCGAACGGAGTGCCGAGCGCGCGCAGCCCTTCATCGGCCAGGTCGAGAGTCTAGAGATGGACCTACCCGGCGTGAAGCAATGGAAGCGGCAACCGGCCTCGACAGGCATGGCGACGGGGGTCGGGTCCATGGCCCCGGCCAAATGAGCTTGATAAGTTCTTCTCCGCACAGCAATTCCTGAACGACACATGTACCGATGACCTACAAAGAGGCGCTGGCCTATCTGAACGATTTCATCTGTTACGAACGCAAGACCGGGTGGAAATACGGTCCGGGGGCGTTCAATTTGTCCGGATTTCAGAGCCTTTTGACGCTTCTCGGCCGTCCGCAGCGGACCTACCCCACCATTCATCTCGCTGGCAGTGACGGCAAAGGCTCCACCGCGGCGATTCTGGCCTCCATCCTCCGCGAGGCGGGTTATCATGTCGGGCTGTACACATCGCCGCACCTCGAGGACATTCGCGAGCGGGTCACGGTCGACGGCGAGTGGATACCGCCCGAAGCCTTTGCGGAACAGGTCTCACGCATCCGTGACGCCGTCAAGACGGCGGGGAGCCTACCCAAATCGTACGCGACCTTCTTCGAGCTCGTCACCGCGCTCGCTTTTCTTCATTTCCAGAGTTCCGATGTCGACGTGGCAGTGATCGAGACCGGACTTGGTGGACGTCTCGACGCTACAAATGTCCTTCAGCCCGATCTGACCGCCATCACGCACCTCTCCCTGGAACACACCGAAACCTTGGGAAACACCCTCGAGAAGATCGCTTCCGAGAAACTGGCGATTTGCCAAGCGGGTGTCCCCGCGGTGATTGCCCATCAAAAACCGGAGGTCATGCCCTTCGTCCGCGATTGGCTAAAGAAGAGTGGCGTGCCGATGCACGGCGTAGCCGACTGCATCACTCTAACGCAAGCCCGTTGCGAGGGGTCGTGGCGGGTGATCGACTACCGGGATCGCCGGGGAAGCCCCCAACGCGTGCGCGTTCCGCTCCTCGGGTACTATCAAGTTGACAACACGCTCACCGCGCTCACGGCAACCGGGTTGCTGCCCCGATTCTCCGAACCGTTGGGCGAGTCAGCCTGGTGGGATGCAGTGCGGCGGGGTTGTGAACGCGTGGTCTGGCCGGGTCGCTACGAGGTATTACAGACAACGCAAACCACTACGAATGTTAGGGTTGTGCTCGATGGCGCTCACACTGCGCTCGGCGCTAAAACCCTCAGGGAGACGCTCGACGAAGTCGAAGGAGACGCTCCCAGGGTACTCGTTCTAGGCTTCCTGCAGGGCAAGAAAGTCTCCGCAATGCTAAGTACTCTTATCCGTCCCATTGATACAATTATCGTTACCAAGGCCCCTACACCGCGGGGTATGCCCACTCAGCAGATACTGGACGCTTACTCACGGCTGGAGACCGAAAAGAGCCCCAAATGCCTTGTCATCGACGAGCCGTTGCAGGCTTTGCAGGCGGGAGTCGAGTTGGCTCAACAAGCGGACCGGACACTGATTGTCGCCGGGTCGTTGTATCTCGTAGGTGCGTGCCGAACATGCCTCGCCCCCACCGTACCGGCCCAGCTCAAGCCGACTCACTCGACGTAACTCCACCGCTATTGAGGTAACGACGCAAGAAACAGAAGCCATCGGGCGGAGAGCGAAAGCGTCGGCTCGTTCGTGCGCCATTCTACGTTCGACGCCGTCGCAAGGTCCAACCACGGCCGGTCGAGGTGCGGTGAAACTCTGACCATCCCCCGCACAACCGCGCCCGGCACGGCCCCACGAGGATTGTCTTCCCGGGTATCCAGACGGTGATAATAGCGAGGTACCCCTTCCCCCACACCTTCCACCATGGACACGCCGTAGAGATTCAGACCCAACATCCAGTTCACTTGGGATTGCGCGACATCCAACGCGCCTTCAATCCCCAAGCGCGCCGCCAACATCGACACGATGGCCGTCTGGATCGTGGAGTCGTTCCTCCCTGTATACCAAGCATCTGGATCGTCGTACGGAAGACAGTACACCAGTTCCCCATCGGCGGCCTTCACTTTCCAGACATAAAACGGACCCGGACAGCTGGCCCGAAACATCAAGATATGCCGTGTGACCGCTTGCCGAATCTGAGGCATCCGTGCGTCGCCGGGAAACAGCAGCGCATACCGGATAATGGCTTCCACGTCCGGCAGTGTGCCATCCGGACGCTGATTCTTCAGCGCCGCATCGACTCGTTCGGATATCCGCGCGTGATAAAGCGCGTCGTCGGTGGCGCGCCACAACTCCAGGTAGCCCAGGGTATCCGTACCCGACTGCCGCTCCAGTCGAATGGCTTCTTCCAATCCGCCGCTGCCCGGATCCACACGGCCCAGGATGGCCAGCGCCCGAACATACTGTTGTTCTCCAAACTCCCACGTTCCGGGCACTCCCTCCAACCGTCGTTCGTCGCCTGTCGCGGGTAGATTGTCTGTCTCCAGATGAGCCGGAAGCCAATCCCAGGCTCCGCTGATCTGGTTCCAGAAACCCTTCCGTTCGGGGTCGTAGACCCGCCGCAGGTAATCGAGTCCCCAGCGCGCCTCTTCCAAGACATCACTCACGCCGTCTCGATTCCGATCCAACGGCGCGAAAAGATCGGGACGTTCGGAGAGTGCCATAAGCAACGCGATACAGGCATCCACGGTGTTACGCGTACGCTTCACGCAGTCACCTCCGTCGTGCCAGCCCCCGGTCGCATGGAGTGGTTCCCCTTGTGGGGTGGTGGCATCGTCCAGATGGCACGGTGGATGACCCACAAGCGGGTACCGGCTCTCGGAGATTTCCACCCCGCATCGTTGCGCGGCAAAAAAATCGATAGCGGCGGCACTGATGCGGCCTTCTAAGAGTTTGCGGCCGATCTGGAATGTCGCCGAACGGCATACCTCTCCAGCAACCTCGACGCGAGCGTAAAACACCCCCTCTTCTTGAAACGGATAGGCGTTTCCGGACACAGTCCACACCTCCCACTCCGGGATACTCTGCACATCACCGAGAGAGGCCTGATACACAGCTCGGTCGGTCTCCGCGGCCACAATCTCCACATGCCTGGGAGAGGGAAGACTGGCCTCGGATTCAGGGCCGAGTGGGAAGTTACTCATCACGACGACGGGTTTGCCACCCAACGGGTCGTATCCCGCCTGATTGACTGACACACGTACACTTGGCCGCACGCCGACGTGGATACGGACATCGTCGACAGCGAGCGAGACCGGAGCCGCACTCGTAACATCGCCAACGCTCACCCCGAACGCCACGTGAGTGGCCTCGGCAGGACGGCGAACATTGTCCAATGCAATCCGCCGCCACGCCTCACCCCGCTCCGCCGGCGCACCGGTCGTCCGTGTCAACTCCACAGTGCTTCGTCCGCGAGCCCCGTACCAAAGTAACAGGGGACGCGCGGCAGCCGCTCCCGGACCGCCAACCCACGCCGAAGCCCGGCAGGTTTCGACATCGGGCGTGAGCCGGATGGGAAGCGTATGCGCACCGGCGCTTCCAGGTGAGCCGATGGCGATCAGGGCCTGTTCTCCACTGTGGTGGGGAACGCCGGTTGCGACTCGAATCGTGTCGCGTGCGGCTTCACCCTTGTCAAAAGCTCGCCATCCCCAACGCTCCAACCCTTGGCGCTTCGGGTAGGCGGGTTTCTCGAACCCCGGACTCGGCGCGAGATTCGTCCGCTGGATGTAGGGTACACCGAGGCTCGCGGGAGCCAAGGCCAGAATAAGGATCAAACACGTACGGCGCATGATCGTCATCCTACGCCCGTTCTGGGGAGTTGGGGAAGCCCAGACGGTGGCCGGTTCCCGGGCAGCCAGCCCGTGTCCGGTGCGAAAAGAATGTGGCAACCGTTCTGGAGTCCCGTATAAGAACGACACGGCTGCGATATGATACGTGAGGGGGATGGGTAGGCGTCCAAACCAAAGGAAGAGAATGCGAAAGAAAAACCAGAAACCGACAACGGGCCAAGCGAACGCGAAGAGCGCGGCCAAGAAGAAGATCAGCGTGAAAATAAAGCGGCC
>CAYTDF010000274.1:0-6828 GCA_964436365.1 uncultured bacterium
AGCGTTCTGACCGACTACGGCTGTCCCTTCACCTGCAGTTTCTGCTTTTCCGGAACCATCGCGCACAAAACCCGCAGCATGGACAACCTCATGGCCGAGCTGCACTACATCCATTCGTTGGGAATCCGCGAGTTGTGGGTGAAAGACCTGACGTTCGGCGTGAATCGCAAACACACGCTCGAATTCCTACAGAGGCTCGAAGCGGAAGATCTTCGATTCGGTTGGGTGACGCTCTCCCGCGTGGATGTCGTCAACGAAGACCTACTGAAGCGAATGGCTCGCACGGGGTGCCACACAATCCAGTTCGGCGTGGAATCGGCCGATCCGGCTCTGCTCGATTCCATCGACAAGCGGATCGCTCCCGATCGCGTCGAAGAGATCTTCGCGTTGTGCCGTCGACTAGGCATCCGCACACTGGCTCATTTCATTCTCGGGTTGCCGGGCGAAACCGAGGAGAGTGCGTTGCACACCATCGAGTTCGCCAAACAGATCGATCCGGATTTCGTGTCGTTCAACATCGCCACCCCAAAGATGGGGACACGGCTGCGGGAGGAAGCGATCGAAAAGGGATGGACATCGGCCGACGTGGATGTGCTCGACAACAGCGTGGCCATGCCGACTCTGGATACCGGACAGCTGAGCCCCGACCGCGTCTGGGCCTTGCGCAACCGGGCTATCAAGGAGTTTCATCTCCGGCCTTCGTATATCGGGCGCAAGCTCCTGTCGATATCAAGCCCTAGGGAGCTCTGGCGGATGGGCATGAACGCCTACGCGCTGCTTGAGAGCACACTCGCCAGACCCACCAGCCGAGCCAAGGGTATCGAGGAGACCGAAGCCCTCCCATTGTGAGCGAACGGACGACAGAGAAACCGGTGGCCGTTACCGCGCTCATGGCCATCTGCGGGACGGTTGCACCCAGAACCTGTCGTCTATCCTCACCATCCTTGGGCACAACGTGCGACAGGGATAGAATGCACCTTCGCGGGGGGAATCCGAGCCGCGGACGCTCGGAAGCCGTGCGCTCCTTTCTGTTCCCCAACAACAACCGCCAGAGCGTCTCTCGCATGCTCCTTCCCATCGGAAAATGAGCCTCGGGAGTGACTCTGAACTCGTCATCGAATCTTTCGCGAATCAAACGAGGTATCATGTCGAACTTTCGCTGTTCTCAATTTCGCTCCACGCTATTGACACTGATCGTCGCCGCCGGTCTCTTTTCCGGATGTTCCGACACCCCCGAGAAACTCTTTGCCCGAGGGCAAGAGAATATGCAGGCCCAAAACTGGATCGGCGCGTACATCTACTTCCAGGAATTCCTCGAGAAATTTCCGGACGATCCGTACGGCCCGGACGTCATGATCTACATGACCCAGTGCAACATGCAGCTGGGCGAGTTCGCCGAAGCCCGGCAGCGGGCGGAAGAGATGGTGGAGAAATACCCACGTGAGGACGTCGTTCTGCGATCCAAGTTCCTGATCGGGGATGCGTATTTCGCGGAGGGGAAGTTGGATGAAGGCCGGAACGTCTACCGGGAAGTTCTCGACGCGACCGCGCCGCTCGATGCCAGGTTAGGGGCCATCAACAGGATCGCCCAAAGCCACATCAGCGAAGCCTCGTACACACTCGCGCGCGGTGCGCTCGAACAGGCTGTGGCTCTCGCGGTGGAGAGCGCCTCGGAAATCGCGGCCGCGAGCGCCGAGCCCTCGGCGGTGCAAAACAACTTCCGCTTCTGGGCGGCCGATACCTATCGCCAGGAGGACGATTTCCAGGGGGCGGCCAATGCGTACGCAGCGCTGGGCGATAATCCCACGGTGAGCGACATCGAACGCGCGAACGCGCTCTTCATGGCGGCCGATTCCTTGGATCGCGTCTATCGGAACGAGGACCGAAACATCGTCCTCACCGGCGAGGCCCACGACAGCGTGCTCGCCGCCTATCGGAAGGTTGTCGAGCAATACCCGGAGAACGACTACGCCATCTGGTCCCGGGTCGAGATCGCCCGGATCCTTCGTGACGACAACAACAAAGAAGAGGCGGAGAAACTCGTCGAAGAGGCGGTTCAGCGCTACGAGAAGATCATTGCCGACCCGATCGACGAGAGGCAGATCAAGTGGGCGATGGCCAAGGTCGGCGATGCCAACCTCCGTCTCGAACGGCTAAAAGAGGCGCGTACCGCGTTTATGCGTCTGTTCCACAGTTTCCCGGACGACCCGCAGAATTCCCGGCTCGCTCAGTGGCGTGTCAACGAGATTGACGGACTCCTCTCGAGCGCCACAGGAACCGTCGAAAGTGGGTCGACCACCGTGGAAGCCGCCGGTGACGGATCATAGAATTGAGTTAGGCCCCAAAGTGAACCTCACAGTGTGGAGCACACAGCGTGGGCCACACCGGGCGGGCCGATGAACGCGGCGGGCGGCAAGCACCCCCCCTCCGTGGATTGATCCCAGGCAGGCGGGCATGACGGGCACGAAGAAAAAAATTCTGTTACTGAATCCGCCGGGAGGACTCTACCGGCGGGACGACCGCTGCCAATCGAGCGTGAACGACCAGACTGTCCGTGCGATTTTCCCGCCCCTGGACTTAGCCTATCTGGCCGCCATTGCAGAAGACGAAGGCGCCACACCTCTTCTCCGCGACTACCCCGCCGAACGGGCCGACTGGAACGACTTCGTCCACGACCTGGACACATTCCACCCTGACGTGGTGCTGTTCACCGCCACCGCGCCGACCCTTCCCGAGGACATGCAAGTCCCCAACATCGTGAAGGAGCGGCTCGACAACACCCTCGTCGTCGGACGCGGCGAACCCCTGAACTTCGTCGATCGCATGTTGATGGAGGAGACCCCCGCACTCGACATCGTCCTGCGAGGTGAGCCATACGACGCGTTTCGCGTATTGGTGCGCGAAGACGATATCGCCGCGTGTCCCGACGTCTCCTATCGAAACAACGGCGAGGTCTTACAGACTCCGAAACCGGATTCGTTCACCGACCTCGACACGCTTCCCTTCCCCGCTCGCCGGTATCTCAACAACGACCTCTACCGCAGCCCCGAAACCCGGCGGCAAATGACCACCGTGCTTACCTCCCAAGGGTGTCCGTACCGCTGTGTCTTCTGTCCCGTCGTTCCCCTCACCGGATCGAAGGTCCGTTTTCGCAAACCCGAGGCGGTGGTGGAGGAACTGAAGATCTGCGTCGAACGGCAGGGCGTCCGCGACTTTCTGTTCCATGCGGACACGTTCACGCTCAAGAAGAACTGGGTGCTGGAACTGTGCGACCGCATCGAATCCGCCGGGCTGGATATTCGCTGGGGCTGCAACAGCCGGGTCAACACCATCGACGGCGAACGGCTGCAGGCGATGCGTAAGGCGGGATGCTGGGTGGTCGGCTTCGGTGTAGAGACCGGTGACGACGAGCATCTCAAGTTGATCCGCAAGGATGCCACGGGCGATCAGGCCCGTGAGGCCGTCCGGCTCTGTCGCGAGCACGGTATCCGCAGCCATTGTTTTCTCGTTTTCGGGTTCCCATGGGACACGCATGAATCCATCGAAAACCTGGTTCGATTCGCCAAGGAACTGGATTCAGATTTCTTCGATTTCAATCTCGCCTACCCCATCCCCGGAACAGAGCTCTTCAAGATGGTTGTCGAGGAGCAGCTGTGCGATGTGGGGCGTCTCGCCCACGGCGGGTATCACGTCGCCGCCGTACGTACCCGGACCGTCGGTGCCCGGGAACTCGAAAAACTACGTAGAAAAGCGTTGTGGTCGTTGTATCTCCGGCCGCGCTACATCGTCCGTACACTCCGGCAAGCGGGATCGCTACCCGTGGCGTTTAACTACTTGCGCGAAGCCGGGCTGCGGGTACGGAATCTCTTGGGTGTGTAAGTTCAGGCGAACGGGCGAACCATCTCGACGCCACGTCTCAGCACCACGTTACAGCGTTATCGGTCGCAGAGCGGTTTCCAACGGCTACTCGAACCGGGCGTATTCTTCCCCCGGAAACCCATCCCGAGAATCATTCCGGCGCTACGCAACCCGTTCGAACCTCGATAATCCTGCCAACCGCCCGGACCGGGCCCTTGACCGGAAATGATGTACGGTCGGTTGGCCTGATCCCATTGCTTGTAAAAAACCGGGTTAGCCAACAGCAAGTTGCTTGGGCTCCGGAAGTGTGTGCTGTGGTACATGCCCTGATGCGAGGTGTACTCCACGTCAATCAAGTCGATGGTGAACGGGTCGGTCAGCGGTTCGCTGATATACCCCAAGTTGATGTACGCACAGTGCTCTTCCTTGCCGTCGTAGTGGTTCGGAATATCGTTATGGTCCATCAAATACTGTTGTTGGATCGACCGGTACGTCCTGAGTTCACTCTTAGAGTGCGCGATTTTCGCGCGAATCTGTGCGTTGGTGAAATTGGGTATGGCAATCGCCGCCAAGATGCCGATGATGGCGACGACGATCAGCAGTTCAATGAGTGTAAAGGCGTTGCGCGTCCGAGACATAATCCGTGGTTGCCCTCCTCAGCCGGGGTGGCGATAAACAGTTCTGTACATATTGTCTCATATCTCGGATGCAAGCGCTACTTGCCATGGGGGGAAAAACTCGATTAGGAGAGAATCGGCGCACCGAGGCGGTCCGTCTCCTCCGTCACTGACAGATCGGCTGCCAACGACTACTGGAGCCCGGGGTCGATTTTCCCCGGAAACCAACGGAGAGAATCCTACCGGCGCTGAGTATGCCGTTCGACCCGTCGTAAAACGACCATCCATCCGGCGTCACGCTGGGGCCCTCGCCAAAGATGAGATACGCACGGTTGGCTCGATTCCATTCCTCATATAAAACCGGGTTTACAATGAGTATGCTACCTGGGTTTCGGACATGGGTGCTGTGATACATACCCTGGTGAGGATGGGCCATCACGTCCGTCTTGTCGATCATGAAGGGATCGGTCAGCGGTTCGCCGATATACCCCAAGTTGATGTATGCACAATGCTCTTCCTTGCCGTCGTAGTGGTTCGGAATATCGCTATGGTCCATCAAATACTGTTGCTGGATCTGTTTGTACGCCCGCATTTCACTCTTCGAATGCGCGAGTTTCGCACGGATCTGCGCGTTGGTGAAATTGGGGATGGCAATGGCGGCAAGAATACCAATGATGGCGACGACAATCAGCAGTTCAATAAGTGTAAAAGCGTTACGTTTCCGGGACATAGGTTGTGTGTACTCTCCAGGGTTGGAATGAGAACGATAGCGACAGATGTGTCGGGTCGGCAGTATGACAAACTCCGGTGTAGAGCGCTACGTGCCTACGTACTCACGGAGTTCCTACAATTCTGTGACAAAAGAAACCTCAGGAGGCCGAAGTCGAGTCGGTCTTCGTCTCATCGGATTCTGCCTCATCGGATGTCGACACGACTGCATCGCGGGTCTCGTCTTCGGGGGAACTCTCTTCGGAGGGACTCTCCTCTTGGGAGCCGTCTTCGCCGGAACCGTCATCGGCGTTACTAGAACCGTTCGTCTCTTCGGACGCCTCGGGCTTCTCGTCGCCGTCGCCGTTCCCGTTAAAGTACTCCAAGTCCCGTTTGGCGCGGTCCTCTTTCACGCGTGTCGTATACCCTTCGTCACTCTCGCAGGCCTCAAGGATGTCCAACACCGCGCTCGCACTTAATACTTCGCGTTCGAGCAACGCTTCGACCAACGCATCGAGCTGGTCGTTGTGCATTTCCAGAATCTCACGGGCTCGGCCATGGCACTGATCCACGAACGCCCGTATCTCCGTGTCGATTTCGATGGCGATTGTCTCGCTGTAATCGCGATCCTTATAAATATCCCGCCCCAAGAAGACTTGACTGTCATTCGAACCGAATGTGAGCGGTCCGAGTTTCTCGCTCATGCCGTAACGCCGCACCATCTGATGGGCCACCGCCGAGACACGTTCGAGATCGTTCTGCGCGCCGGTGGTAATGTCGCCAAAAACCAGTTCCTCCGCTACACGTCCGCCAAGCAGCCCGGTCATGTGATTGAGCAAGTCACGCTTGGAACGCAGATAACGGTCCTCGGAGGGGACGTGCATGGTATACCCCAGCGCCTGTCCACGAGGGAGAATCGATACCTTGTGCAGAAGATCCTCTTCTTCGGTATGATGGATCACAACCGCATGGCCCGCCTCATGGTAGGCAATCACCTTGCGCTCTTTCTCGGTAATGGCGCGACTCTTCCGTTCCGGCCCCGCGCTGACCCGTTCGACGGACTCCTCGAAGTCGGGCATCTCCACCGCATCTTTATCGTTGCGCGCGGCGAGCAACGCGGCTTCGTTCACACAGTTCTGGATATCCGCACCCGAAAAACCGGGGGTCTTCCGCGCGAGAGAGATCAAATCCACGCCATCGGCCAGAACGACGTTTTTGGTGTGCACCCCAAAAATCGCTGCGCGCCCCTTCAGGTCTGGGGTATCGACCGTGATCTGACGGTCGAAGCGCCCGGGACGCAGCAACGCCGGGTCCAAGACATCCGGCCGGTTGGTGGCGGCGATCAAGATCACCTCTTCGTTGGAGTTGAAACCGTCCATCTCCACCAACAGCTGATTCAGCGTCTGCTCGCGTTCGTCGTGCCCACCTCCGACACCGGCAAACCGCTGCCGTCCCACAGCGTCAATTTCGTCGATAAAAATCAAACAGGGCGAGTTCTTCTTGCCCTGTTCGAAAAGATCGCGGACACGGGACGCACCCACACCCACAAACATCTCCACAAAATCCGAACCGGAGATCGAGTAAAAAGGCACACTCGCCTCGCCGGAAATCGCTCTCGCCAAAAGCGTCTTCCCCGTTCCTGGAG
>CAYTDF010000275.1:0-6805 GCA_964436365.1 uncultured bacterium
GACACAGAGGCGACGAACGCAAAAACCACCGCAAAACAAAAATGCAACACGATGCTCCTCCAGGCGTGTCTCTGCGGTTCAGAGGGCTTGCGACCCGTGTCTGTGATTGGAAGAGAGTGTCTCTTCACAATTTGCCTCGCTCCGACTGTATCTGGCTTTCCCACTCGAGTCCTCCGGCCTTCTCTAGAAAAAGCGATCCGGAGAACGTCGCCGCCCTGGGGCTCCGTCTCCATCTAGCCGACACTCTACTCTAGTACACTCAAGATGACAATTACCCGCAGAACTCGGCGCGATTACGCAGTGAACGGTCCCACTCCATTCCTGCATGCATCAACCAGCACAACGGGGCGCTGCGAGGATCGAGTAAGCGCCGGTGGCCTAGGAGAGATACGTTGTGCTACGGCGTGTTGACCTATACCGCTGGGAACTCCCATCCCTTACGGTACTCGCGGGTCAGGAGGTGATTCATCTCCGGCCGGGCCAGGCGATTCGTCTTGGGATTGTATCGGATTTTCTCGTTGGCGAGAAAAGCGACATTCCCCAAAACGGCAACCCCAGCGCCGATTTGCCCTTCCGCGATGTCGGCGACCGGTGGCCGACGGGATTGGACGCTGTCGATGAAATCGTGTTTGTGATCGAGGTCCATGTTGTTCGACGGCTTCACATTCTCGATACGTTCCCCGTCTCTGGCAAAGACCTGGTACCCACCTCGGTTTACGATGAGCGTCTCTTCTTGTCCGTAGAAGGCGGTGCCCGTTCCCCGCCCCTCGACACCGTGCTTGTCCCACATTCTCAGTTCCCATACCAACGTCAAATCGGGATATTCGTACAACGCCATCTGCGTGTCCGGAGTCTCCTTGTCGTCGTCGTACAGAAACAGCCCCCCGGAGGACGAAACCGCTTCCGGCCAGCCCAACTCCAACGCCCAGACCGCAATGTCTAGCCAGTGGACGCCCCAGTTGCCCATGTCGCCGGTGCCGTAATCCCACATAAACCTCCAGTTGTAATGACATCGGTTTTTGGTGTAGGGTTTCTTCGGCGCGGGGCCGAGCCAGGCGTTGTAGTCGATGTTTTCCGGCGGGGCGCTCACAGGCGCTTTTCCGATACCCTCGCGACCCAGGATGCCCCAGGTGCGGGCCATGGCGATTTTGCCTAACCGTCCCGACTGAACGTATGCTTTCGCCTCCTGAAAGTGCTTGCCGCTACGCTGCTGAGTGCCGTGCTGCACAACGCGTGCGTATTTCTTTGCGGCCTCCGCGATCGCTCGGCATTCATGGATGTTGTGTGCGCACGGTTTCTCGACGTAAACGTCCTTCCCAGCCTGACAGGCTGTCACCGCAATAATGCCGTGCCAGTGGTCCGGTGTGACTACGACGACCGCGTCGATCTCATCGTTCTCCAGCAGCTTGCGGAAATCCGTGTACGCCTTCGGTTTGGATTGTTGCTTTTCCCCGGTCTCTTCGACCTTGCCTTCGAGTATCTTGCGGTCGACGTCACACAACGCAACGATATTCGCGCGGCCCGTTTCTAGTAAGCCGCTCGTATCGGACCAGCCCATGTTTCGCACGCCGATCGTGGCGACGTTAATTCTCTCATTCGCGCCGTGAACGCGAGACGGCTTGAGAGCCGAGGCTACGGAAAGTCCCGCGAGTGCGCTGGACGTCTGCTTCACAAAGGTGCGCCGGTTTGTCTTCTTCATCTGCGTATCCCCCTGGATTCCCGAATTGTGGCGACAGGCCGCCGATTGCTACTACGGTACCCTATCGTCCGTCGGCCTCTCTGTCACGTCCGCACTTCACACGTGCAAGCTGTTGTCGATCTGAGCAAAACTTGGCATAGTGTGTCGAACCGCAAGGCGGATGTTCGGTCGGTGAACCTCTGTCTTGGTGAACGCGCTTACCTCGCACCCCCACGCTCAGTCGTAAGGGTGACGGCTCAGGGAGATTCGATCATGCAGAGCAAAGACCGTAGAACATTCTTGAAAGAGGTCGGCTTGACCTCAACCCTCGCCGTGGGAGCCGGGATTCCATCCACCGCTCTGGGGGCTAACGAACGCATCACCGTCGGTTTGATCGGCGGCAAGGGCCGGGGGAACCGGATCGGCAAAGACGCCATTCTGCAAGGCGCTCGAATCAAGACCCTTTGCGACATCGACGATGAGGTCTTGACGCGAGTCGGGGCGGAGTTTGCGGAGAGTCAAGAACATCCCGTGGATACGGTCAAAGACTACCGGAAGGTTCTCGAAGACCCTGAGATCGACGCCGTTCTGATCGCCACACCCGATCACTGGCACGCCATCCAGATGATACACGCCTGTCAGGCGGAGAAGGATGTTTATATCGAAAAACCGCTTTCGTACACGATTCACGAAGGTCAGCAAATGCTAAAGGCGGCGCGCCGCTATAACCGTGTGGTGCAGATGGGTACGCAACGCCGTAGCATGAATCATTTCAAGACCGCGATTGAATGCGTGAAGTCGGGAGCCCTGGGCAAGGTCTGTCTGATCAAGACCTGGGCGATCCAAGTGAGGAATAGTATCGGCAACCCGCCCGATACCGCGGTGCCTTCCGGTGTGGATTACGACCGCTGGCTGGGACCGGCCCCCGAACGGGCCTTCAACAAGAATCGCTTCCACTATTCATGGCGGTTCTTCTTAGACTACTGCAATACGGAACTCGGAAATCAGGGCGTTCATTTTCTCGACCTTTGCCTTTGGGCCATCGCCGAGATGCGCGGCATCGACAACTGTCTGCCGACCCGGGTCTCAGGCCACGCCGGGATCCATTGGCTGGACGATGCCAAAGAGGTTCCCGATACGCAGCTCTTGACCTACGACTATGGAGACCTAGTCCTGCATTGGGAACTGAACTCGTTCGGCGTTCAGGCCCCGCCGGAGAACTCGAGTTTTGGAATGGGAATCTACGGCTCCGAGGGGGCGTTGATCGCTAACGGCAACGAATGGGTTGTCAAACGTAACGGCAAACGCATCGATCTCTCCGACAAGTTGCAGGGCGGGGGACAAGCCGGGGCGCATGTCAAGAACTTCCTCGAATGCCTCAAGACCCGCGAACGGCCCAATGCGGATATCGCTATCGGTCGGCTGAGCACGACGATCTGCCACTTGGGAAACATCGCTTCGCGGCTCAAACGCGATGTCACATTCGATCCCAAGACCGAGACGTTCGGTGACGATGCGGCGGCGAACGCGTTCCTGAAGAAGGAATACCGGAAATCCTATCCATTGCCGGATGTCGGCTAGCAAGCCGAACTTGACTGATGTTGGCTAGCAGGCCGAACTTGACTGACGTCGGCTAGCAGGCCGAACTTGACTGACGTCGGCTAGGCGCAATCACTTCGCGGTATACGCGTCCCGAATTTCCTGGTTGGTGAGCGCTTTGGCATAGAACGCGAAATCGTCCAAGCCGCCGTGAAGGAACTCGTCGGCCGAGTGGTGCGGATTGCCGCCCAGAGCGAAATCCTCGGCGGTGGTGTTGAGCCTCTGCGGGGCATGGTTTTCCGTGACCCGCTCGCCGTTTATGTAGAGAGCCATGCGCGTCCCCTTCTTGACAACAGCCACGTGCATCCACTCGCCGAACTGGATTGGCGTACCGCGTGAGTTTGCGGTCCCGGAACCTTCGATCCGCATAAAGAGTTGCTCGCCTTCAATGACGACACGCAACGGATCGTCACCACCCTTGGCCCAGGCAGAGAAAACCTGGCTCAAGTGGGTGGCCGGTTTCTTGTCGGGACGCAGCCAGACCGTGAAACTGTAATCGCCCGATGGGAAATAAGGGACGCGGTAACGGAGCAGGCCGTCACCCGAAAAAGCCACGGCCGCATCCGGTTTTCCGTGCCGGTCCTTCGTGGGTTGGACGTTACGCGTCTCCTCTAACACACCGTAGATGGGCTCACCGTCACCGTCCAAACGTGACGCGCAGACGAGATCGTCTTCCCGGAAGTCGAGCATCGCGGGGTTGTCGAGATACGCGTTCGGGAGCGTCGCATCGACCTCCAGTGCATAGGGGCCGTTCGTCGAATCGCTCGTACCGTGGGGGTTCTCGGCGCGGACATTCCAGTAGTACCGGCCGGGTTTCAGGTGCTCCCGGAATATGAATCGAGAACGTACGACCCCGGCTTGCTCGAACAGAGGTTTCTTCATTTCCGAATCAGCGGCGATTGTGAACGTGTAGGTCTTGCCGTCCGCACGATTGGGGCCGCTCCAGTGGAATCGATACGGTCCAACGGGGATGCGTGCGGCCGGGGCGGGGTCGCGCAGTGTGAACTGCGCCGGTGGCGCATTCTCGACAGGGAGCCAGGAAACGTAGCGGGTGCCATAAGCCCCGGCGCTGGTGAAATCACAGAGGTTCAGTGTGTCGCCCTGGGCCCTGAAACGGAGCGAAATCATCGGCTGGAACCGGCCTTTCGCTGCGACTGTATCGTAGGCTAGGTTCGTGAAATCGAGAGGCGGAATATCGACGCTGTCGCGTTGGTTCCAATGGGTGTCGAACGCCAACAAGAGCGGTCCGCGATAGAGAGAGACCTTGCCCGTTGCCGCGCCGTCGCCGATCCAGGTGCGGATGGACATATCCAGGTTTAGGTCGAGAACGTCCTCCGCTTTCCAGGCGCGTTCGATCGAAACATACCGCCCGGAAGTCAGACCGTCTTGCTTTTGACCGTTCAGGGTCAGGGTGCTCTGCTCGGACCAAGCGGGCAACCGTAAATGCAGGCGGAGATCGACGGAGGCCGCGTCCAACGGCACGACACGGAGACGTACCTTACCGTCGACGGGATAGGCGGTCTCTTGTTCCAAGCGGATTCGTCCTCCGCCGGGCGCGTCCAGTTCCGCACGCATGGGGCCGTAATAGTTCACGAAGATATCCCGCCCGTGAACGGTCAGTGCCCATTCCGAAAGCATCCCCAAGCCGCGCGGCGCGTTGACCGAGCAGCAGTTCAGTTCGGGGGTTCCGGCGCGGGATTGGAAGACGATGGTGTGGGCGCTGGCTTCACGGTGTCCGTCCATGGGGGTGTTGTAGGTCCACCACCGGCCCGAGGGATGTTGCGAGCCGAGCATGCTGTTCCATGTCGAGAGTTCGAGTTCGTCCGCGACTGTGGAGTCGTTGCCGAGTTGCAGCATGTCGACACTCAACGCCATCCAAGCCGTCGTGCAACAGGTTTCAATGGCTCCCGGGGTATAGGGGTTGCCAATCGCCTGTTCGCCGGTCGAGAAGCCTCCCGTGTTGTGCCGGTCGTTGCGGGCGATACTTCGCCACAGGTTCTCGTAGGCTGTGCGGTAGTCCTCGTTTCCGGTGATGCGGTAGAGTTCGACGAGCCCTTGGATATTGTGCAGGCTTTCCCAGCGGGGCAGGGGGGTCTTGTAGAACTCGACGCCGTTTAGGCCGCAGCGGAAATAATCGCCGGTCTCCTGCCAGTCCTTTTCGATCTCGCGCATCATACGTAGATAACGCTCCGTGCCCGTGTGCCGATAGAGCCGTCCCAGCGCGTGAATGACGGCGAGGTTCATCTCTGGCCAGCCCGCTTCGCGTGTACGCCGGCCGGAGTCGAGATAGATGCGGCAGATCAGGTCCGCGGCACGGACAACGGTCTGCAACGCCTTGGGCGCGCCGGTATCTTCATGCCACATCATCAGCGCGAGCATGGCGTGGTAGTGGCCCCAGAGGTCCCAGTTGCCGAGCAAGCGTTCCTCTTTGCGGAAAGGCCCCAGGTAGCCGTCCTCGGCTTGGCTGGCGATCAGCTCGCCGATGACCTCCTCGAGCAGCGCGTCGAGCGCGGGGTCCGCTGTCATGCGCCGGGCTTGGATGGCGGAGATCAAGTATTTGCCGACGAATTCGCCCGCCCAGGGCACCAACTTGGGCACGGGCTGGCGGTCCCGCACTCTGAACATTTCCAGCATGCCGGGGTTGGCGAGGGGCGCGCGCAGCAGCCAGTTGTCGAGGTTGGCGGTGACTCGGTCGCCCACCACACCGCCGAACTCGAAATGCGCGTTCGTGGGCTGCTTGGATTTCATCTTGCCTATTTCCTCTACCGCCCCCGCGTGGCATGGATTCGCGAGCATGCAGATCACTCCTACGAGCAGTCCCGTGCATTGGGTTCTAATTCTGACGGTTGGCATGGCGGCCCCCTTTGTGTGTTCGTCTTCTTCAGGACAACGTTATTCTGGACACGCCTCAAGTATCTACGGGTGCCGTGGTTCGTCAATGCCCGGGGGAGGCGGGCGAGTCGGAGTCCAGTATCTTCATGATCTCTGTCGCGTCACGTACGATCTGTGGAGCCTTGATCTCCTCTCCAATCGCCAACGCCTGGGTGGCCAAACTTCGCGCCTTTTCGACCTGGCCAAGGCTCGCGTAAGCCATTCCCAGATTCGCAAAGCTCTGTCCTTCCCCGTTTCGATCACCGATCTCCTGCGAGATTTCCAGCGCCTTCTCGTGATACTCGATGGCCTTTGCTGTCTGGCCCATATTCGCGTAAGCCATTCCCAGATTCCCAAGGGAAATTCCTTCCCCGCGTCGATTGCCGGTCTCTCGTGAAATTACCAATCCCTGTTGGTAATACTCTATGGCCTTTTCGAGCTGGCCTAGATTCGCATAGGCCAATCCGAGATTTCCAAGGTGTTGTCCTTCCGTCCTTCGAATACCGGTTTCTTGTGAAATGGCCAATGCCAGTTTGCAATACTCGATGGCCTTTTCGTTCTGGTCTAGATCCGCGTAAGCCATTCCCAGGTTGCCCAGGGTGTCTCCTTCTCCGCTTCGATCACCGATCTCGCGTGAAATGGCCAATCCCCGCTTGT
>CAYTDF010000276.1:0-6793 GCA_964436365.1 uncultured bacterium
GTCAGGTCGATCCAGGCCTGCCCCGGCTCTTCATGGCCGCTTTTCGGGCGTTCAATACAACCGTACGGAGCGTCGAATGTGGCGATGCGTTCCTCGATTGCAGTATCGAAAGCCAGTTTGAGTACGCGGTGCTTCTCATTCCACTGCACCTGTATTTCCAGGTCGATGTGAGGGCGATCCGGGTAAAGCGTGAGCAGTATGCGGGCATTGGAGCTGCCGTACGCGCTCTCGATGCGCAACACGGTCCGGCAAGGGCCCCGCTCGTGTATGCGAATCGATTCGGCATGAAAGCGGCCCTCCTCAACACGCCAGCCCTTAAGATCGTGGCTCCAGGTGTCGGTCTGATCGATGAGAACCTGTAAAGAGAGGCCGCGTCTCAGCACTTCCACACCCGCTTTCTTATCGAAGAGAGTGACGATCTCACCGGTATGGGGATCGAGGCTCAGCCGCCAATAATCATTCTCGAAGGCGTGTGCTTCGTCTTGCCGATCTGGATTGCGAGAGGAGTTGGGGGTTGCAACGGGGAGTGCGCGGTAGGTCCGGTACCCCAGGCCCGGGACCTCCGCCGCGAAGGCCAACGCAACGGCTTCGACACGGTTCCCGGCGATGGATTGTTGGGGAACCTCCTGCCCGTTGTCGTCAACGATTCGGACTCGGTCACCCAACTCTCGTTTGACGGTCTCGGGGACTTCGACAACCGATTGAACTGGCCAGGGCAGGGGATTGAAGACGAGTACGGCGCGTCCTTCACCGGTGGTGCGGACTTGTGCCGCCAGCCGTTGCCGTACGCGATTACAGAGAGTTTCTGTGGTCCAGAGCGCCGCGCCATAGGCGTCGCGGGTATCTTCGTAAGCCTGTTCGATGCTGGTGCCCGCCAGGATATCGTGGAACTGTTGGAACAGAACCGTCTCCCAGGCTTCCTGCAGCATCTCCCGCGGAAAAGGCAATCCGAGGTAACGTGCTGCAACAAAAGCCCAGCGTTCGGTTCGCATCAAGGCGTGTTCGGCGCGGCGGTTCAGCCGTTTGACTTCGGAGTGGGTCGTGTAGCATCCACGGGCATGGTGTTGCAGATCGGTTTCAACGACTGGTAAGGCCTCTGGATCGACACTCGCGCGCAACGCCTTGTAGTACGAGCGTAGATCGCTGAAGACGATCGGCGGCGCGTCGGGATTCTCCTGATGCTTCTGGACCTTGGCGATACAGGCCTTTGTGGGGCCGCCGCCGTGGTTGCCCAGCCCAAAGAACATCATGACGTGCTCTTGTCCGGGGAGAAGATACTTCTCCTTCGGTAGATTCTCTACGCGATGGTCGATGTGATCCACCGGGGCGTCGTAGCAGATCGGGATGCAGCTCGCCAACACCTGACTGCCATCGCGTGATTTCCAGCGGAACGTGGTCGCCTCGTATTCCATCTCCACATCGGGAGCGGGACGCATATAGGTGTAGGTCTCGAAACCGGATTTCTGGAGGATTTGAGGCAACGTGCCCGCATGACCGAATGAATCGGGATTGAAGGCGTGCCGGACGAGAATCCCGAAGTGCTCTCGGACGAAACGTTGGCCATACAGCCCATGCCGCACAAAGGATTCTCCGTTGGGGACATTGCAGTCCGGCTCGACAATCCACCCGCCGACAATATCCCAGCGGCCTTCCTCGACACGAGCGCGAATCTCTTCGAACATCCCGGGATCGGTTTCGAGAATCCACTTATAGAATGCGGTCGAACTGCAAACGAAACGTAAGTCGGGTATTTCGTTCATGCGTTCGAGCGCCGAACGGAAAGTGGCCCGCACTTCTTCATAGCCCTCTTGCCACCGCCAAAGCCAAACGGGGTCGATATGCCCGTGGGCGATGGCATGCAGGGTCGGTTTGTGGTTCTCTCTCGTCTGATTCATGTTTCGGTCTGTTCTCTTTCTGGTACTTCCCGTTGAGAATGTGTCGCCTCTCTGGGGCACGCTCCGGGCGCTCTTGGAAAACAGACGCGAATTTTATCAGACCGATGGGCGAAAGATAGTGATTGGTAGGTTTTCGTGCATATCCGGTGTGAGTCCGGCTTGGAAATAGAGCCCGCGTAACCAAGCCGCTTTTTGCCGTCAATCCCGGTTGCGCCCCATCCGATAGTCAGGCGGAGCGGAATTGGCTATCCTGCGGTGGAATTCTCGAAGGACGCCCCTGGGCGCGGAGGAACGGAAATATGCGCGGTTTCAACGGATTGTCTCGACGTAGTTTCTTGAGAGCCTCGACACTTGGCGCTGCCACCGCCTTGTCAGGATGTGCAACCCGTGGAACGTCATGCCTTGTGGGCGGCGGAGCCACGGAGAAGAGCCGTGTCGCGGTAACGACCGGTGGGGACCGTGCGGATAACGTCTATCGCGGATTGAAAGCGTTTGAGAACGAGATCAAGCGCGCCATCGGCCGCCGGAGAGTGGTCATCAAACCGAATAACGTTGTTATCGACAGCCAACTGGTCTGTACGCACGCGGGGTGCCTGGAAGGTATCCTCGAATTTCTGGCGTCGATCGGCCAGAAAGAGGTTGTCATCGCCGAATCCGCAGCGAGTGGTCCGACGTTCGAAGGCTACGACAACTTCGGATACACTCCGGTGGCGGGGAAATACAAGACTGAACTGGTCGACCTGGACAAGCAGGGGTTCGAGTTACTCTATTGTGTCGATCAACAGAAGATGCACCCCCATCCCTGCCGTATGTCTAGCCTTCTGCTCGACCGCGACAACTTCATCATCTCCGCCGCCGTGATGAAGACACATGACCGGGTCGTCGCCACACTCTCGCTGAAGAACATTGTTGTCGGCGCGCCGATTAAGGATGAGGGCTACCGTTGGGGGGGAGGGGCAAAGGGCAGCAAGACCGACAAACACCTCACCCACGGCAACGGCTTCACGGGCGTCAACTACAACCTCTTCGCTTTGGCGTCCCGCCTACGGCCCGATCTCGCCGTCATCGACGGATTCGTGGGGGTTGAAGGCAACGGTCCGATTCACGGTGAACCGGTCGACCACAGGGTGGCCGTCGCCGGACTGGATTGGCTTGCCGCCGACCGTACGGCGGTGGAACTGATGGGAATCGATTTCGCGCGAATCGGGTATCTTAACTACTGCTACAACGCGGGTATGGGAGAGGCGGACATCAACAAGATCGAAGTTGTCGGTTCCGACCTGAAGGATCATATCCGGCAATACAGGCTTCACGAAAACATCGACAAGCAAATGGAATGGATGTCGTGAACGATGCCGTCCGCCTGACACGGAGAGGCGGTTGACGAACGCGAACGAAGATGGAGAGACTACGATGAAGTTCGGTATACACGCTTACGCATGGTGCTCCCAGTGGAGCAACGAAACGTTGGATTTGATCGACCGCTGCAAGTCACTGGGGCTCGATTTCATCGAGATTCCCCTCATGTGCCTGGAGACCCTGGACGCGAAAGCCGTACGAGAGCGCTTGGAGAGCGTCGGGTTGGGTGTCTGCACGTCCACCGTTCTTCTGGGCGATACGGACATCACCAGCGACGACCCGGTAATTCGTAAGAAGGGCGTCGATTATCTGAAGGCGTGTGTACGCGCCACGGCGGATATCGGCGCGACCAATTTTTCGGGCGTGGTCTATTCACAACACGTTAAGCAGACCCTCCAGCGTCCCACGGAAGAGGCCTGGAAGCATTCCGCCGAATCGCTGCGGGAGGCCGCGCTCTGCGCGCAGGAATGCGGTGTCGTCATCGGTCTCGAACCGGTGAACCGCTATGAAACCTATCTGGTGAATACGTGCGAGCAGGCGGTCCGGCTCAAGGAGATGATTGGTGAAGAGAACATCAAGATTCATCTCGATACGTACCACATGAATATCGAGGAAAAGAGTTTCTACGAAGCGACCAAGCTGGCCGGGAAAGATCTCATCCACTACCACCTCTGCGAGAACGATCGCGGTATTCCGGGAACAGGGCTCGTCGACTGGGATGGGATCTTCCGTGCGCTCGGCGAGATTCAGTACGAAGGCTATGCGGCTTTGGAATCCTTCGTCGATTGCACCGACAACATGAACACGTGGGTCTGGCGGCAGCTCGCGCCCGACGGCGACACGCTGGTTCGCAACGGAATCGCGTTTATCCGTGAGTTGCAGAAAAAGCACAGGCTGGCGTAGCGCCAGCCCGTTGATTTCTTTTACCTTACGGTGAATAGGTGGAGGATCGTTCTGGCTATCCCTCTTTCCCCGGGGCGCAAACGTAGGACCAGATGCGGATGCCGCCGTCCAGGAAGGCGACGTTCGAGAATCCTTCGCCAAGCAACGTAAGCCCGGCCTCATAGGCGCGCGTCCCTTTCGCACAAAGGCAGACGATCTCTGAATCCTTTGGCAGTTCGCCGGTCCGGCTCCGGAACTCGCTCAAGGGAATATGCGTAATCCGCTGGTCGCCGACGGGCATCTTCGCGACTTCTCCGGCTTCGCGAACGTCGAGGAGGACGAGCGGCTCGTCTTGGGCCAGCCGGTCGCGGAGTGCATCGGGATTGAGCACGCGAATTGCCCCGTCGATCTGGTTGCGGGTTACGTTGGCGGCATGAATCACGCCGTCCATCGCCATCGAGAAGGGCGGGGAGTAGCCGAGATCGAGGTTGGCCAGCTCCGGTAATGTCGCGCCGAAACGCAGGGCCGTGGCTAAGATATCCACACGCTTGGTGACATCTCCAGGGCCGATCAGCTGGGCTCCGAGGAGACGTTGAGTCTCCTTTTCGGCGACGATTTTCAGCAGGAAATCCTGATTGCCGGGGAAGAAATGCACGCGGTTCTGGCAAGGTGTGATGGAGGTGACCGCGTCGTAACCCAACTCACGGGCACGGGTTGCGGTCAAGCCGGTCTTGGCGATATTCATATTCATCGACTTCAGGACCATGGTGCCGACGATTCCCGGGAATACGTCGCGACCGGCGGTCACATTGTCACCGATGACGCGCCCGTGACGATTGGCGGTGGACCCGAGCGGTGCGAAGAGCTTTTGGCCGGAGACAATATCGTGACACTCGACGCAGTCTCCCCCGGCAAAGATGTCGGGGTCACTGGTCTGCATGAGTTCGTTGACCGAGATCGCTCCCGTCTCACCAATCTCCAGTCCCGCGTTCTTGGCCAGTTCGACGTTGGGGCGGATGCCGGTGGCCACGATGACCATATCCGCCTCGATTTCTCCCTCGCTCGTCACCACTTTTTTGACGCTACCCTCGCCCTCCAGCCGGAGAACTCGCTGTGATGTTGCGACCTCCACGCCGTCTCGCACGAGGTCTTTCTGTAACAAGAAGGCCATATCCCGATCGAGAACTGAGGGAAGCACCTGCTCCGCCATCTCCAAGACTGTGACGTCGACGGCTTGATTGAAAAGCGACTCGACGACTTCGAGACCGATCAGCCCCGCGCCTACGATGACGGACCGTTCCGGTTCCCGGGACTCGATCCACTCTTTGAGTTGCAGCGCGTCCGGTGGGGTATGCAGTGTAAAGACACCCTCGAGGTCCAAACCGTCGATGGGAGGCTTTGTCGGTGAGCCTCCCGTTGCCAGAACCAGTTGGTCGTACAAAAGCGTCTCTGTCTTGTCTGTCTCCAGATTGCGTATGGTAAGCGTCTTGGCATCCCTGTCGATCGATTCCGCGAGTGTCCGCGTACGCGCGTGAATGCCTTTGACGTTCTCAAAGAAGGCCTCGTCGCGTACCAGCCCGAAAGGCACCGTGCGCAACCCATCCATAATCTTCACGGTCCCGCCGACAAAGTACGGAAGACCGCATCCGGCGTAGGAGAGATACTCTCCGCGTTCGATGATGGTGATCTCGGCGGATGGGTCGCACCGGCGGGCGCGGGCGGCCGCTTTGGGGCCGCAAGCTACACCGCCAACAATGATGATTTGACGACAAGCCTTTTCCATGACGGTTGCCTTTCTAGTTTATTTGATGTGTCTCCCAAAAGCGATCTTCGATTGAGAGCCTCGAACGCCCAGCCACCGGGGGCACCTTGTGCGCCCTACAGGAGAAAAACAAGAGCCGCTCAAAAACGGAAATGGGGGAACTCGTGTGAGTTCCCCCATCAATACAGCGTGATTACGCCCCCGTCCTGTGTGGCGGCGGGAGTCGGTTTGGGTAGGCTTACTGGGTATCTCGTCTCACGGGCTCGCAGTAGGATTTGTAGTAGAGAATTCCCAACGTTCGATAGAGCAAATGCGCAAACTTCGAATAGGGAAAGTAGCCCATCATGCAGAAAACGAGAACCAGGTGAATGAAGTATGTGGCGTAGGCTAGAAAGGCGGTTCCTAGTACGCGGAAGACCTGGGCCATGATGCCGGTGACGGCGAGGCCGAGCATGAGACCGACCAGCTGCCAATCCGCGTAGGTCGACTGATGGGAGTCTTCGTTGTTGGTCAACCGCGACAAGAGCATCATGCCGGTACCGATAAGGAACGCGAACGCACCCACGTTGCCGAGAATCTTAATGGGGTGATACGGCGGCAACGGTGTCTCCATGCCGAAACCATAGATGCCGACGAAAACGGCTGACGTGGTGACGAACAGAGCCATAAACCCGTAGAAGGTCAGCATGTGACTGACATAACGGTCTTTGCTTTTTCCACATTCATTGAAATTCGAGTGCGGGAGGATCTCGGTAATTGTTGCGGTCAAGCCCGCCACGAGACCGGCGGCACCTTCTTTGAGCGGAGGCCGAGGCCCCTCGTGAAGCCCCTTCCAGAAGTTCATGGCACTTATGGCCGTCACCGCGGTCGCGAAGAGCGAGACGACGATGAAGAT
>CAYTDF010000277.1:0-6787 GCA_964436365.1 uncultured bacterium
CACGAGGACAACTCCGCGTATATCGTCGTTCGCAATGAGGCGCAAACCCGGCATATCTGCGGCTACATCCGCGGCGAAGTAAAGCGGGACACCTTACTTGAGCGCTTACAAGATGCCTATCCGGCAGGATTCGATCCCGAGCGGCACCTCCAGCGGATCGGCGTGGCCAATCAAACGACCATGCTCGCCAGGGAGTCACTCGCCGTCTCCAATCACTTGGAAAGCGCGATGAGAGATCGCTACGGAGAAGAAGAACTCGCATGCCGTTTCCGCAAGTTCGACACGATTTGCACAGCGACTCAGGAACGCCAAGATGCCATCCTAGCCCTGGGCGCGGAGTCCCCGGATATGTTCTTGGTGGTCGGAGGATTCAACAGCAGCAACACAACCAATCTCGCATCCCTCGCTAGGCAATACGCACCCACATACCACCTGAGCGATGCCGACTGTCTGATCTCAAGCCAAGAGATACGCCATAAAGACCCGAAAACCTATGATATCGGCGTCGATCGTGAGTGGCTCCCCTCGGGTAAACTGGTGGTCGGACTCACCGCCGGAGCCTCCACACCCGACAAAGTCCTTGCCGACGTAATCGAACGGCTGCTCGAACTACGTGGCGAAAGCGTCCGGATTCCCGAGAGCGCGGGAGCCAATGAATCGGGACGTGGGTAACGAAAAAGCCGCCCAGGACAATCCCGGACGGCTGTAGATTCTCTAAGTTCTTCCCTGTGGGGAATCAGACTGCGACCGAATCGGAGAGCTGCCCACTTTCGGCTTCTTCGCCCTCACTCATGTAGGTAATCTGTCGAATCTCGTAGAGCGTATTGACGAATTCCTGCTTCGCGGACATCGAACCGGGACTACCGAGAACGCGATCCATTTCCAAGGCTGCCATTTCGTCAAACATGCGCAGAGAGTAAAGAATCTCTACCGGATCCTTCATTTTGTAGCGTTTGACCAGGTCGCCAAACGTACCTTCCTGGTCGGGATTCAAACCCAACTGCTGCATTTCACCCACGAAAGCCTGATAACTGCGCCATTTTTGGTAGCGGTAGACGCAGTAGACGCCGAGGGCGAGGGAGAGAACGATACCGCCGAGGATGCCGAAGATAATCTGCGGATCGACGGTTTGCGCCCTCATGAAATCGACGTCGTTAAAGCCCGTCTGTGCTTCCAAGAATGGAATATCACGGAAATCGCTCATGGAGAGCCTCCTTCCAAGCCGCGAACGCGTGCCAGACGATGCACGTGGAATCACGGCGGCGGCGAGCGTGTCGCTCCCGCCCAAGTCGCAAGACCAAGGAAAGCAGTCGAGGTGCGCGTACTGAAGGTGGCACTCTCCCAGGAGTATCGTCCACAGTATACGCGGAAAATACCATCGACTGCAATATGTACTGCGCTAAACCGGCAGCAACCAATCGTTTGGGTATCGACTGAACCGGAAGGACCTTGAGTGATAATTGCCCCCAATGCCCAAAAAACGCGTCCGGTCTCCGAAGCGTGAAGGCACTATTTTGAGACTCGGCCCAAAAAGCGTTTGCGTGGCCCGGGGTTCTGTAGGTATGATGGCGTTCCAGATCGGTTGGGACACACGGGGAATGAAAGTGACGCCATTCGGTGACCGTAGGTGTGGAACAGCGTGTCTATTCGCGCCATTGGTGCTCGTGTGTCTATCTGGCATTACGTGGGGTGCAGGACTTGGCCTCCACTGGAAGGTCGACGAATGTGGGGCGACCCTCATCCATCGCTCGAAACCGGGAGCCGACCGATTGGGCCTCTCATTGGCTGCGGCCGGAGATTTCGACGGTGACGGGCTGGCCGATGTCTTGATCGGAGCGCCCGGATACAATCCGCGTGGCCCACGGGGTGAGGGTTGCGGCGCGGCGTTCCTGCTTTGGGGCGAAAAGATCGTGGGGACGGCTGTCGAGCGGATCGACATTGCCGATCTGGGAGAGATCGGCACCATCCTACGAGGAGCGTTGGGAACGGGCGCAGGGCACGCTGTCGCCGGTCTCGGGGACATCGACGCCGACGGCTTCGACGATATCGCCGTGGCCACCGGCCGCTCGATCCAGACCACGATCATCTACGGGCACGAGGACGCACCACCGGTCATTCACCTCCAATCGCCCCGCTCACGGTGTACGACAGTTCTGAATACCGGCTACTCCGTCGCTCGTGCGGGAGACATCAACGGAGACGGATTTGGAGACGTGATCCTCGGCAACCCCTTTGCCGAACTGGAAGAGACCGATGACGGGGGGACCTATGTGGGGCGAGTCACCGTGATGTATGGCGGCGACTCGATCCCCGCTCTCATCAATCCACTCCAACTTGGCGAACTGGGTTTTTCTGTACGGGGCCAAGGAGAGGGTATGGTCGGAGAAGCCGTGTCGGCCGCGGGAGACGTCGATGCGGACGGCTACAATGACTTCTTGATCGCGGCCCCTACCGCTGGACCGGAGCGGGAGGGACGCGGTTTCTTGGTCCGAGGCCAACCTGTGTTCCAAACCCCGATCCGGTATGCCTTCGTGGCCCAGGGCGCGATGGAACACATCACGGAAGCCGGAGACGTAAATGGAGATGGACAAGACGATCTGCTCTTCATTTCCCGCGATTTCCGATGTGTCTTGATCTGGGGAGGCGCATCCGCCGCGGAGACCAGACTGGTTGATCTGCGCAAACCTCTCACGGGGGAGCTGGGAATAACCCTTGAGGGCGCGGGATACGGCGTCGGAGTGGGTGACGTCAACGGAGACGGGTATGACGACCTAGCGTTCGGACTACCGTTTCAGTCGCCGGGAGGGCTGACAGGGGCAGGGCAGGTCGTGATTGTGCTCGGGCGAGAGACCTGGCAAGGCAACGTCAGTCTACTCAACCCCAAAGTCGCACACATCGTGATTGACGGAGTGGAGGCGAACCGTGGATTCGGGAGTTCCATCGCCGCGCTCGGTGACATCGAAAGCGACGGATTTGCGGATATTCTGGTCGGAGCGCCCTATGGGCCGACGCAGACGTCGGCACGCGACTCTCAAGATTCAGGGTACGTCTACATCTTGTACGGCAACAAACTGACCCGGGAGGGGACAGCACCGGCCCCGTGAGGCGTAGGGGAAAGTTGCCATAAACCGCCCTCATTCTCCTACAAGTGTACGATATGAAGCGGCCAGAAGGGTGCTTGACATCCACCAACTGCCTGAGGTACGCTGTACCCAGGTGGAATAGCGTTGATATGAATCGGCTGGATTGTGTCCAGCTGAACGAGGCGAAATGAAGCCATCGTTCACGTTGTTAGAGCTCCCAATCGTCGCTGGCATCATTGCCATCTTGGCTGCGACGGCTGTGCCTAACTATGTCGACGCAAGGCTACGAGCGGAGCTGACCGAAACGCAAGTAGACCTGAACGCCGTTACAGGCGCACTCCTCCGTTACCGAGTCGACACCAACAGCTACCCCCCCATCGCAGCCAACTCCGCAGATTCGCTCGGACGTTTAGAGCGGTTGGAACTCCTGAACTTCCGCCCACTGGACCATTTCAAACTAGAGAATAACGATCGGTTCCAGTACACGTCCAACTATTTCGATTATCGCAAGGTCAACCTTGCCGGTCGCCAAAGAGGAATTATGACGGCCGCAACCGTCGTACCACCACCTTCGATTTACTACGTATGGTGCGTGAGTAGTGTGGGACCGGACTTGGTGCGCCAATACAGTAACATGATCGCAGCGGAATATTTTCCCACGACGTATGACAGCAGCAATGGCCTGCGGAGCCCGGGTGAAGTCATCACCATCGTCCAGGGGCAATGATGCTGCGCTGAGTTTTCCGCCCGCCTTTTTCTACGCACAAAATTTTGAAGCCCGTTTCTTATCGACGCTCGCAGAGCTGTGCGTTCATCCCTCTACTACATCGGTTCGTTTCTAGACGGCGCTAACACCGCTCCAGGATGACTTCGGCTTGGGCCAGACCTGCATCGTGGGTGATACTGATATGCATGTGAGTCACGCCGAGTTCGTCGGCCAAAGCCTTGGCGCGGCCCTGCAGATTCAATCGAGGAGCGCCCCCCGGGCCGTACGTCACATAGATTTCCCACCATCGCAAACCCCGGCCGGGAAAAACACCCATGGCTTTCATCGCCGCTTCCTTTGCCGCAAACCGGCCCGCAAGAAACTCCGCCCAATGGCGGCGGCGATCCACCTCAGCACGCTCGACTTCATGATAGATCCGATTCAAGAACCGATCGCCATAACGCTCAACGGCACGTTCGAAACGAACCACCTCCGCCAGATCGATACCAACTCCGACAATCGCCATTTCAGATATGCTCCTTGATCGACACGGCCCACGACCGCAATACGCTCTCCAGAGCGAGCGTATTGGAAATTGGGCTTTCGTGCGATATTCCCGTATCGTGTCCACGTGGAACACGCAGCCTTGGGATGGACTCGGAAGAGGAGTTCAGACAACGGGAAAGGAAGAGGAATGTCTGAAGAGCGCATGGCGGCGTATGCCCGACGGCTGCGTTCCCTGTTTCTTCTGGGCTTGACCGTTTGTCTGGCCTTGCTGTTCTCGTTCGATCACAACTGGACCACAACCATCGAGATCAAACGTTCAGCCGTGGCGGTTCTCGGCGGACTCGCACTGCTCGCACTGGCGATCGAATACTTCTATGGCAGCCGCTGGCTGGACAGTACGCTCCAGAGGTTACGGGGCGCGCCGCTTTTTCTTCCGTGGGCACTGCTAGCACTGCTGGCCTGGATGCGGAGCAAGAGCGGCGACTCGTTCGATGCGCGCGCCTCTCTCGAACTCTGGTGGTTCGCGTGGGCCATCGGCGGACTCTTCTCCATCACGGTCTTCAGTAAAGCCTTTCGGAAATCATGGCTTTGGCTTCACGCCCTGATCGGGCTCGCCATCGGCATCTACGCGGCGCTGCAATCCTTGGAACTCGATGCCCTCTGCTTTCGCGCCATAGGACTTCAACCGGTTCTCTGGGACAGTTTCGAATGGGCGGGCGATTTCACCCGCGCGGTTGGAACCTTGGGCAATCCCGATTTTCTCGCCGGGTACCTCATCGGAACGCTTCCACTCCTATTCCCGCTGTGGACGCAGGTGCGTCACGGTGGATGGGGAACGGTCCAACGAGGCATCGTGTTCCTGTCGGGTGGTGCGCAACTGAGTGCGATCTTTCTGACTCTCTCACGCGGCGTATGGGTAGGCATTCTGGCTGCGTCGATCGCGGCCGCAGGGCTCGCGTGGTGGGTGCGATGGAGACGACGCACCGGCACGGCGACGCGAGCCGCCCTCATTCGGTCCGGCGAGTGTGAAACCGACAAGAAACCGCGTAGCGTACTTGAGAAGTACGCGACATTGATTGGTACAGTCGGTGTCTCGTTGATTCTGATCTCCCTCGTTGTTTGGCCTTCCTTCAACGCGCTCAGTCAGCGCTTTCTTCAAGATCGCGACGTCTCGGTGAGCGGGCGAGCCATGATGTACGAAGGCACGGTACGGCTGATACAGCTCCATCCATGGTTTGGAACGGGGATGGGCACGTTTGGCAAACACTTCCCAGAGACGCGTCCACGAGAGCTGACTTCGGTTGAACATTTCGGAGAGAGATACATAGGCCACGCGCACAGCGAAATCCTGGAGGTCGCCTCCGATCTGGGGGCGGTAGGACTCTTCCTGTGGCTATGGCTGCTCTTATCCGTGGGCGCAACCGGAGTCCGGGCGATGCACGGGGCGTCACCTGGGCGGCGTGCGACGCTAGTGGCGTGCCTTGTCGGTATTACAGCGGTGGTGGCGCATAACCTGATTACGGTCACCTTGCGGCATCCCCCCACTCAGCTGCTGCTCTGGCAGCTGATCGGCACGCTCGTTGGATTGGAACGGATGGGAGCCACTCGGCGAGAACATTCCATCCCCAGCCCGGCCCGCGAAACACGCTGGGCCGTAGCCACTGTACTCGCGGCTGTCGCCGTGCTTGCCTTGTGGGTACCCGGTGTTCGGCACGTCGCCGCAGAAGAGCTTCTCGCCCGCGCGGACGAACGATTGAGTCGTAACGACGCTCCCATCGAAAACCGCCGAACCGCGTTGCGCGACCTTACCCGCGCGAATGCTCTCGAGCCGAACCGCGTCGGTCTATGGTACTTGCGTGCCGCGGTGGCCTGCGATCTCGGCGACTACTCGACCTCCGTCTCCGCATACGAAAAGGTCTTGGAAATCGGAGGGAATTTCACATCCACACTGTACAATCTTGGGACAGTGCATCTGAAGGAGAGCGGGGCCTACATTGACAAAATGAGAGCGCTCGACATGCCGCACTTGACTCTCTTCGGAAGACGTTCGGCCGAGAAAGCGCAACACTGGCTGAATCTCGCGGTGATTACGGACTCCACCAATCCCGCCTATCTCGATTCTCTAGGCCGAACCTATCTCATCACCGCCCAGTATGACGATAATGGCCGGGCGAGCATCAATCCTCAGCACCTGGCGCTAGCGCGGAAATGGTTGGAGCGCGCCCGAGACCGCTACGCGGAGTTGGCGCTTCAACAGAAAAAGAACAGAGTGGAGAGCTTCTTGGAGGAGATATCCAAGATCGAGGCAACAATCAGGAATGAATCATGAGCACAGACAAACCGTATATCGTTGAAGTCACCGTCCAGACCTTTGAGACTGTCGTTCTCTTAGCGCCACCCGAGCAAGTCATTGTTGTCGATTTCTGGGCTCCCTGGTGCGGAGTATGTGCCATAGTTAGTTGAATTTGAAGCGGCTCCCAACCTCTGGTTG
>CAYTDF010000278.1:0-6782 GCA_964436365.1 uncultured bacterium
GCGAGTTCGCCAAAGTTCATTCCGGTGCAGGCCGCCGCCGGCGATGTCGCCGTGTATCTCAAGAAACACGCCATCGAGATCACGTTCGACGGTGAGGATTTCCTGATCGTGCCGCAAGGAGCGATCCTGGTACTCCTCCGCGAAGAGACGCCACTCAAGAACCTCGACGAAGATTTCGCGAATCTCGACTAGTTCACGACTCTTTCGGCGGCGGCGGTGCTTGCCCGACCGATCCGTTTGTGATAAAATACTTAATAAAGAAGATATACTTTCTCTCTTCTTTTTAGGGAATTCGATTCAATCCATTTGGAGAATTTCGTTGGCGCCTGAACAACAATCGGATAGATTGGCTCCCAGAATCATCCGAGATGGAGTCGTCGACGAAATGATCGTTTCGTTGGGGCTGTTGCAGCACGATCTTGCCTTCGACAAAGAGCGTGGTAAGGCGAAGGTCTCAGGAGCCTATTTCTCAAAACTCAAGGAGTGCATACAAGTACTCAAGAAGTTCAGGAACGAAATAAAGAACGTCGAAGCGCAGATCGAGCAAGTACAGAACGACCCAACGCCCGACCCCGACACCCTCGAATACCTGCGCGGACAAGCGCGGAGGATACGAGAAAGCATCTATAAGCGCTACGAAGAAGTGATGGGCGAATAGCGTACTTTGTATTCGTGAGGGGAAGGTTCGGAACCCGGCCCATCGTCAGTCAGCCATCGGGGTCACTCTGTCGCGAACGACGCTTTGTCTGTGCGCGCAAACGGTACGAATAACGGTAGACGTCTATGTCGCCGAGAGACGCCCCCACTCGGCCTCCTGCAACATCCAAGCGATGGCCTCATCCGTGGCGTTCGAAAGAACTGTGTACTTAAAGCCAAAAGGCACGGACCAGTCGGCAAGCGGTCCTCCCGGATTGTGCAAAACGGGCGTCGCCGCAACGGAATCACTGTCAATCGAGGTATCGAGTTCCATGGTCGGGTTGTCGAGGGAACCGATCAGAGCCGATTGCCGTTTGCCGCCTTCGTCGCGCGCGATCGCAAAGACAGGAGCCCCAGATGTCACCGTCCCCGGCCCGGGTCGCCAGCGTTCGAAATCACCGGCGAGTCGCCCGGGGCTGTCGGAAGCGATAAGCGCAGACTTGCTCGGTACCACAATCCAGCCACTCCCGCCCGTCTCCACCGAGAATCCCTGTGGATACGCGAGGTACTCCACCTCCGATCGTAATGGGCCCTCCATGGAAACTGAAAACCCGAGCGTCGGAAACGCCTTGGATACAAGAAACTCTATCCGAAGACGGCTGGGCGAAGCGTCTTCGCCCCCGTCGGCACCGAGGAGAGCCTCGACACTCAGCCCCTCGTAATCATCTTCACAGCCCGAGTGGAAACAGCGGTCGACCATCGAAAATGGCGCTCCGCAGCTGCCTCTGCGCCCAAGATGGAAGAGCCTTTGGCCGCCTTGCGGCGTTCGGCACGCTACGCGTCCACAGCTGGAATCACGGCCGCCCATCGCCCAGCGGACTTTCGATACCTTGTCGACTAAAGTCAATCGGCCGCTCGGCAGGCGGACCTCCAACTGAAATGCGGCGTTGCCAATCGTGTGGACTTCCGTTCGGTAGGCTTTAGCGGTCATCGGATCGTGTTGTCTTCTTTCGTTTCTGGAGATACTAGGCCTTGCGGAGCGACTTTTCCGAGAGAGAGCCTGGTTTGTAGACGTTCTGTGGCGTCTCTGTCGAAAGCGTAACAAATTCGCTCGCAATTGCCCATGAAACCGTGCGATTGGCGAGGCGGGTTGCTATTCGGCAGCCCTCCGCACAAAAGAAACAGGAGAGACGGCACTCAACACTTTTCGCGTCAAGGATTTTCCGACACTCTCCATCTCAACGGGAGCCGGAAAGGGAGCGAGTGTTAGGCGCTCTTCCCTGAGCGCAACCCCACCGCACGCACGACGGAACCTTCGCGGCGGCTTGACGTCGCTCTTGTGGGCCGACGCTTTTTTGGGACCACGAGGATCTCCCAAAAGCAGTGTCCGGTTGGAAAGCTCCGAGCACCCGGCCCCGCAGGCGTTTTGTCGCCAGCGACACTTCGTTTGTGCGCCCTGCCGGACAATACTTTCGAGAGACGTTCGAGGAAGCCCAATTATGTCGAAATCACCAGAGAACGAAGGGCTGCAAGTCCTAAGCCCTATCGTCAAGACAAGCAAACCGGTCATCGGTGAGGAGCAGTGCTTCCACTGCACGGCACTCTGTTGCCGATACGTCAATATCGAGATCGAACCTCCCGAAGACGAAGTCGATCTCGACAACATGCGCTGGTACTTGATCCACGATAAAGTCTCTATCCTTGTCGACGAGAAGACGTGGATGGTCAAGTTCGATACGGACTGCCAATACCTCGGCGCGGATCATAGCTGCGGGATCTATCACACCCGCCCTCAAGCCTGCCAGGATTTCGAAGTCGATAGCTGCGATTACATGACCTGGAAATTGGGGTACCCGACTTCGTATCGTGAGTTCAAAGACTTCAAACGACTGAAGGACTTCGTTGAGAACTATTGGTGGCAGAGGGAGACGGACGATGAAGCCGAGAGCGAGTGACACCAGCCACGGCCGCAGGCGGGCGGCGATACGCTGGCAGATCGTCGTTGCCCACGGCCTGCTTCTGTTGCCGCCCCTAGTAGGCTTTGCGGCGGCCACCGCCGACACGGGACAGCCGGGCGAGTTACGCGGCCTGTGGGTCGATTCGTGGAATCACGGCATCCTCAACCGGATCCAGTGCGAACAGCTGGTGAAGACCGCCAGAGACCAGGGTTTCAATGCCCTGTTCGTCGAAGTGCGCAAAACGGGAGACGCCGCGTACCGTTCGCTGTTTGTCCCCCGGGCAACCAATGTCGCCGCCGATTTCGATCCCCTGGCGACAATCTGCAGGCTGGCGCACGACACTTCCGGCGGCAGACGTGCGCTTCAGGTTCACGCGTGGGGCGTTGTCTATCGGGTTTGGAAGAAGAGTTTGGGCCGTCCCCCCGATCCCCGGCACGTCGTCCTGCGCCATAAGGATTGGCTGAACGTCAATAGCAGGGGAAAGACCGAAACGCAGGAAGGTACGTATCTGGATCCGGGTCACCCGGAGGTCCAGAATCACCTGGTTCGGGTCTTTATGGAGATCGCGGAACGATACGACATCGACGGCCTCCACCTCGATTACGTCCGGTACCCAGAGAGAGAGTGGGGGTATTCATCCGAAAGTCAGCGGCTTTTTCGAAGCCTCTATTCCGGCCAAGCCAAGCCGGCGGTCGACGATGAGGCCTGGATGCGTTGGCGCCGGTTTCAGGTGACGTCTCTGGTGCGGCGTCTGGCGGGAGAGCTGGGTACGCGCAAGCCTTCGGTCCTGCTTTCGGCAGCCTTGATCCCATGGGGCGACCTTCAGAAGGGCTACGAATTGAGCGGGCCCATGTGCCGGGCCTACCAAGACTGGGTGCTCTGGAAACGAGAGGGGCTCCTGGATTGGCTCTGCCTGATGAACTACAAACGGCAAAACAACCGGGCGCAGGCGCGAGATTTTCGGGACTGGTCGACACTGGCGGCCGAAAGCCCCGGGCAGGCGCACGACGCCATCGGGATGGGCAACTACTTGAACCGGGCCGCCGACAGCCTCAAACAGATGCGCGTCATCCGGGAAGTCAAGAACGACGGGGCGTTGATCTATAGCTACAGCCGGTCTGTGAAGAAAGGCGAACGGAGCATCGACTTCCTGCGTCAGCTGAAGCGGGAGTTCTTCCAAACGCCTATCGACCCTCCAGTGTGTCCGTGGAAGACGGAGCGCGGCACGCTGCTGGTTCACCTGCTCAACGAAGACGGTCAGCCCCGGCAGCTCCACCCGGTGATCCTCAAGCGGCGGCGGTCCTCGAAAAGCCAGTTGGACAGTTTGACGGACATCAACGGCTGGACGACGTTCACACGACTCGAGCCCGGCCGCTATGATCTAATCGTGCCCAAAACACGCGAGGGTACATCCGGGCGACCTGTCCGGCAGATTCAAATCGAGGCGGGTGAAGGCAAACGTGTGCTGACCACCTCGGTTTCGAAACGGAGCCGCTGAGCCAATGGAGAACCACGGGGCCGGAAACGGAACGGAAGCGCCTACCGGTCCCCCTTCATCGGTCGACCGGCAACGCCTGATCGGCCTCTTCCTGGCCGTCAGCGCCAGTCTACTCGCATTCTGGACAGCCTACTTCCCCATTCGTTTCAGCAACGATCCCTGGTGGCATATCAAGGGCGGAAAGGTCTTGTGGGACCACCTGTGCGAGCACGGTTCCCTGCCCCGCTACGATCTTTTTACGCTCAAAGGCGACGAAGTCCGCTGGATCAACCACGAATGGCTCTCGGATATGCTCATGTACGGAGCGTATTCGGGGCTGGGGCTTCCCGGTCTGATGGCCCTGAAGGCGGCGGGCGTCGCGGGCCTGTGCGCACTGATCGTCTTCATTCTTCGCCAGCGCGGCTGCAGTTTGGCTTGGGCGGGTGTGGGCGGGCTGTTCGCCATCCTGATGGCGCAAGTCAGTCTCTTCCTTCGGCCCCATCTGCTGACATACGCATTTGTAGCGATCTGGATGGAGCTGATGATGCGGCTCAAACGGTCCGACCGGCCCGGCCGTCTGCTTGGAGTTTGCTTCGCGGTGGAGTTGCTGTGGATCAACCTGCACGGAGGCGGAATCCTCGGCATTCTGCTCTGTTGCATCGCGTTCGCGGAAGATATCTGGTGGTGGTTTACCGGAGCACCGCCGGGTGTAGAGACCGACAACGCACGGCGAATGAAACGTACGCTGGCCTGCCTCGGGATCACGGTGGTCGCTTCCCTGCTCAATCCATACGGATATCAGGTTCACCTTCTCCCGGCGGTGGTGCTGCGGGATCCGATTCTACTGCAACTCATCGGCGAATTGGACGCGCCAAGCCTGCAGTTCGTGTTGGGGTTGAAGATTCTGTACGCCGTGCTGATCTTGCTGCTGCTGACTCCGGCGCGACGGAGCCGTCCGTTCGAAATCCTGACACTGCTCTTTTTCACACACGAGGCGACCAAACATGTCCGGCATATCCCCCTCCTCGCGGTGACTTCGGCCCTGGTGCTGACGCCGTTGATCCAACAGACCCTGGAATGGTTCGACCTTCGGGCGCATGAAAAGAAGCAGGTGCCCCGGCGGATCCTGGCCTGTGTGCGAGCGATGACGGCGTGGCGGGTGGACGCCTTCGTGGCGTTCCTTCTGGTCGCGTACACGATGGGTTGGAACCTTGCGGGAAACCACAACGCAAGCATCTGGGCTCGCAACTGGGACGACAAGACCTATACCGCGCGTCTGGGTTACAAGCCAGCGGGCTACCCCACAGGTGCGGTGGACTACTTATTACGCAACAAGCTTTCCGGTCCGATGTTCCACGACGACAACTTCGCCGGATACCTGATCTACCGGCTGGCCCCGGAGACGATGCGGGTTTATACGGACAGCCGATACGACCTATTCGGTAGCTACTACGCGAAAGAGCAACTGGCTGTGCGCGGCGCGTGGAGCGAACCGTACGGCCTGTATGCCGACGACGGCCGCTGGTTCGCGGTTCACGAGTTGGGTATTCCCGAGAGGGTCCAAGGGGCGGAACGCGCCCTCTTTTGGCGGACGGCCGCGCAACGGGTCGAGTCGGCAGAGACGCTCGCTTGGCTGGATTCCGGCAAACCCTACTGGCGGTGGGTGCTGGACGATAAGTACGCATTCAACCTGATCATGCTCTACCGCAACAACGACGACGTGGAAGCCGTTCTACGAAAACCGGGCTCCGGTTGGGACGTAGCCTACGAAAGCGGCACGTCCCGGGCGGGGTACGTGCTTTTCCAGCGTGCCGTGACCGCGGAGTGAGACCCTAGTTTTCGTCGTTCCCCGCGGCCTCGTTTGCGGTGTCGGACGTCTCCTCGTTTTCGAGTTTCCACTCGTCAACCGTCTCCGCTTTCAGCCAAACGGGACTGTTGAGCAACCACCCCGTGTCGTTTATGCCCAGGCATTCGTCGAGGATGATCGTGTAAACATTTTCGCCCGAGACAATCTCAACCAGGATATCGTCAACAATCCAGATCGTCGTTCCCGGCTTGAACGTAACTCCAGGAATTCCAGTCGTCTCTTCGGTCACCTTTACCGCGACGTTCATGCGTACGCGTTGGAGTTCGACCTCCATCCAGTTGATCTCTTCATCCAAGGCCCAGCGCCACGCGTTGGCAAACGAGGTATTCAAGATTTCCGGGAGCAGACTGAAATTCAGGTCTTGCTCAAAGAACTTATCTTTGCGTTCCTTCGTCTCGCACACGACCGACGCCGCGATCTCTTTCATGACATCCGCATTCGCCATGACGGCGCGAAATTGCTCGGCACTGTTCTCACGGAACGCGGCTATGACCCGTTCGCCAATCCGATTGAGATAGGCTTCGCTATCCGCGATGGGTTCGATCTCCGAAATGTCGGCCGTCGCGACGCCTCCATCATGCTCGAGGAGAACTCGAAGCCCCACAAACCGAAGCCGTCTCTCTTCGCCAGCATACGCACGCGCGGCAGACCGGCAATACACCGCCCCCGCCCCCGGGTCGCTCGATATGGAGGCCGTGAAGTAGCGGCCTCGATAGACACGTCCGTCCCCTTCACCAGGCCCTTGCGGGTCGGTTTGAGGGCCGGCAGGGTAGCGTTTGTATCGATCTAGACACCACTCGCCCACGTTCCCAGCGACATCGTGAAGTCCCCATGCGTTGGGGAG
>CAYTDF010000279.1:0-6769 GCA_964436365.1 uncultured bacterium
AACCACCCCCAGCGCGCCCCCGCCGAACGCCAAGAGCCCAATCGCGGCTCCCCCCATTGCCACAACACCCACAGCCAACCCACCGATTGCAAGATCGCCGAAGAGAGGGGTGGCCTCCGAAAAACCCGCCACACCGATCAGGGGCACGCCGAAGATCGTGGGGCTTTCAAACCTTGCCGCCGAGTGGTGAGCGTTGTCCATAAAGGTCGAGCAGGAGACCAGTAGGAGAGAGAATACGAGGCAATATCCACCGAACACCCGCGCGAAGCGTGCCTGATCGAAACTTCCGAAGTTCGTGCCCCCTGAGATCACCATTGTGCTCCTCGGCATCGGTTCTCTACGTCTTGTTCGAGAGACCGAGCGTACTTACCGGTTCTCTTGCTTCTCTTCTTGCTCGTTTTCGATGGCCTTTTGGATGCGATCGATCGCCGTCTGCAGGTCGGTATTGTGCGGTTCGTTCTTGGCGAGCTGTTCGAAGTAAGGAAGAGCTTCCTCGAATCGTTCGAGTTCGTAGTATGCCCAAGCCAATCCGTGCGTGCCCGCGTTGGGTGCACGAGTCCGGTCGACCATCCGTTCCCAAACCTCAATCGCCTCTTCGAGTTTGCCCTCGGCACGCAGGCAGCGGGCCATACCGTTGAGTGAGGCTGTGGCGTCCGGATCCAGTTCGAGGCAGATGCCGAACTTCTCCTTGGCCTCGGCGACATCCCCTCTGTTGAGCAGGATGAACCCCAACCCAGTCTGGGCAGATACATCGCGTGGATTTTCTTCGATGGCTTGCTGGAACTTCCTTCGCGCTCCCCCCAGACGGCCGCGATTGAAGAGCGACCAACCCAAACGGGCCATGGACGGCTCGATCATTCTCCGGAGAGAATCGTCAACGCTCTTGGCTTCCGCGGCACGAAGAATTGCGAGCAGCGCGTCATTCTCCGGCTCCCCCCGCAGGGCTTTGCGGACCCACACCTCGGCCTCTTCGTAGTTCTCTTGCAACAAGTACATCTGGGCCAGACCGCTCCAGGACGCGGTGACGTCTTCGGCGACCTTCAGCCAATGTTCCTCGGCCCGTTCGTAGTCGCGCAGAGCGAGGTAGACATAGCCCAGACCGTTGTTCGCACCGGGGTGATCCTCTTCTAGTTTGACCGCTTGCTCGAACGCGCCGATAGCGGGGTTAAATGTGTCGCTCTTGAGACGGCTCCAACCCAAACCGTTCCAGGCTTCCGCAGATTCCGGATTCTGACTGACGGCGGCATGGAACACCGATTCGGCTTTTCGCCACCGGCCCGCCTTGTAGTACTCCCAACCTTGGTCGACGTAGTTCTCTGCGCCGTCTTCCTGGATGGGGATAACCAAGTTCAGGGCAACAAGTAACCCGGCCACCGAAGACAAGAGCACAACCGTCAGGATCAACGCCGCGAACGCCCAACCGATTCTCCACCGGCGACGTTTCTCGTCTCGGCGCAACGATTCGTACAGGATCTCGTCGGAACCGGCCAAGGCTTTCTTCAGCTGCGCCTCTTCTCGTTCATCGGGTGTGTCGGTCGTATTGTCGGGTGTCCGGTCAGATTCGTGGGTCATGATCGTCTATCTCTTATCCCGAGTCTGGGGCGTTCCTCGTACACGCTATTCCTGTCGCTCAGCCTGACTGAATTCAATTGGCGGAGCCTTTCTTGCCTTGGGTGCAAACGCACTCGTGTACCAATGCTTCTCTCGGCCTTTCTCAGCCCGGGCGGAGCCAATTAAATTCTTTTGATCATTCGGGCCGCTTCTTGGGTTTCGAGTTTACGTTCCTCAACAGCGTCGAGAATGCTCCCTTTGACGTCGCCGGTCTTGGCGATCTCTCGGCGAAGCGCCGCGATGACTTTATCGAGCCGCGAGCGCACAGTTGGGTAGGAGACACCGCTTTGGGCGGCGATCTCTTTCAGGCTTCCGCTGGCAAGGACGAACATCTCGATAAAACGTTGGTGCTCGACCGGCAGGCTGCCCAGGCGCTGCATCGGGAATGTCGCGTCGATCGAGACGTTGCAGCGATGGCACGTCATTTTCGAGACGCTCATGGCGCCTTGGCAGTATGGACATTCGTTCCCGATGGGGCCTTTGGACATTCCAATTCTCAACTTTCAATCTTATTATAGCTCATAAAGTTGATATTGTCAACATAAAATGGGTGTCTTATTAAGAATATTGAAACCGAGCCCCCAGCATGATTTGACTCCATCTACGCTGTCGTAGCGTGAGAAGGCGGGTAGGCTGCTTGCCTGAGTGAGCGGTTGATAAGTTCTCGGGCAAGCTCTACGAACGAAACATGGAGGAAGAAGAGGCGATCCATTCGACATCGCTCGCCGCCATGACGTTGATGCTGGCCGCGTCCGATATGGGGTATGCCACGTGTCCCATGATCGGATTCGACCCGGCGAAGGTGAGTGAGATCGTCGGGCTCGATGAGGAGCACATCCCGGTGATGATGGTTGTTCTCGGCAAAGAAAAGGGCACAATGCGGCCCCGTGCGCACCGCTTCCCACTCGGCCGATTTGTGAAGTTGGAGTCGATGGACGGGAAAGGCTTGAAGTAGAGCTCCAAAACGCCTTTCGAGACTTCCTAGCCCATTGGTTTCTTGGCGACCAGGATCGGGTCGGGCAGGCCGGAGCGCGGCGCGTCGGGCTCGAACGAGACCGCTTGGGCCTCGAAGCCGACCTCTTCCAGCAGCCGGAGCCAGGTGGAAACCGGGAAAATCCCGCAGCGGTGGAATTCGGTATAGACCTTCTGTTTCTCCCCTTTGCGCCGCACGAGATAAACATACGTAGTTTCGTATTCGGTGTCGTCGGGATCGGGATCGTGGACGTGCTCGATGAAGGTGACGCTCACATCGTCTCCTTCCATGGTTCGGGTCCAGTTCGCGTTTTGCTCGAAGGTTTCGGGGACCTCTTCGGGTGCGGTGACGAAGACGCCCCCCGGTTTGAGATGCACGAAGGCGGTTTCGAACGCTTGCCGGAGCGCCTCCGGCGTGGTCATGTAGACCATGGAGTCGAAAACCCCCACGCTGTCGAACTTTCGTGCGAGCCGAATATCCCGCATATCTCCCCGGATATACTCGACTTGCGGGTTCGTCTCCCTGGCCAGTTGGAGCATGCTTTCGCTCAAATCCACCCCCACGATCTCGAAGTATCGTTCGAAGTGGGTGTCGTGGCACCCCGCACCGCAGCCGAGATTGAGCATCGTCCGCACAGGGATATCCGCTTCTTTCCACATCAGACGGTAGAAACGTTCGGATTCCTCCTCGTAATGCTCGGCTGGGCTAAGGATGGGGAATAGCCAGGCCAACTCCTCGTACATGAGATACGGGTCTTCGGGTGCTCTGTCTGCCATGGCGGGCTCTCCTGCGGGGATCAGCGTATCGTCCTTAGCGGAGCGCTCAACCCCCTCACCCGATCCGAAAGAAAGTGGCGGCGGTCGCGCTTCTTGTCAAACCTTCTTTCCTGTCATACCGTTCTACTAAGAGAACACCTCCTCCACCTGAACGCTTGAACAAGGAGAAGCATGTGATGAAATCCCGGCTAGTGCGTCTCTTGAAAGTTTTTTCCGATAGCGCGCACGAAGTGCCCGCGAGATTCGGGCATTTAGCGTCTTTTGATCGGAAATCATTTTGGGGAGATACTATATCTATTCGCTCCCACGTCTGGCTTTGGCTCGTGCCGCTTGGAGCGGTCCTCGTCTCTCCATGCGTGTGGGCCCTCTCCCCCCTGGTCGCGTACACCGTCCCGGCGGAAAGCGAGACGGAAGTCGACCCGAGTCTGACGGAGATTCGGGTGGAGTTCGATCAAGACATGATTCGGGACAGTCACTCCTGGGTGGGCAGCGGTCCCAATTTCCCTCGCACTCGAGGCGTGCCGTACTGGGAAAGCAAGCGGATTTGTGTGCTGCCGGTCGAACTCGACCCCAACTACGAATACGTGTTGAGTTTGAATGGCAACCGGGCCACTGGATTCAAGAACCTCAACCACGAGCCTTTGCTTCCCGTCTCTCTGCGTTTCACCACCGGTGCGGGCGCGGGCGGCCCCAGCGATATGCCGGGTGAGGAAGAGAACGCGCGGGCGATTGCGGCGTTACGCCGGGCGATTGACGAAAAGTATTCGTACCGCGACCTGCGAGGAGTCGACTGGGATCGGGTTTTCAAAGCCAACGATTACGGTCTGCGAAATGCCGCGTCCCCCCGCGAGTTTGCCGAACAGACCGCCAAAATGTTGACCGTCGCGAAGGACGCTCACGTGCGGGTGGAGTGGAAGGGTGTCTCTTTCGGCACCCAGTCGCGCAGTTTCACCCCGAACTTTAACTACGAAACCCTATCTGGCCGGGTGCGTGCCTGGCAGCGCCGCAGCCCAATCGTGACCACCGGCCTGGTCGACAACGAGATCGGCTACATCCTGATCTCCGGCTGGGGCCGGGACGTTCCCGACGGTCACGAACCGGCTTTTGAGGCCCTGGAGGTTTTCGGGGAAGACAAGATGTTGATCGTGGATGTCCGGCCCAACGGGGGTGGGGATGAGGGGCTCGCGCAGCATTTCGCGGGATGTTTCATCGACTGGCCCGCCGTCTACGCAAAGCATGTCTACCGCGCCATCGACAAACCTGGAGGTTTCACCAAGCCCAGCCATCGGCTACTGAAACCCAAACGCGGCCGGCCGAAGTATCGCGGGAAAGTTGCGGTCCTGATGGGACCGGCCTGCATGAGTTCTTGCGAGGCGTTCCTGCTCATGATGAAGAAGACGCCCAACTGCAAGTTGGTGGGGCTGTCTTTCTACGGTTGTTCGGGAGCCCCAAAACCCAACTCGCTTCCCAACGGCGTGTCGGTGATCTTGCCCACGTGGAAGGCCATGCGGCCGGATGAGAGTTTGTTTGAGGGCGAGGGGATCGCCCCGGATATCCGCGTCGAGACGACCGAAGCGGATTTCAAAGACGGCGATCCGGTCCTCGAGGCGGCCTTGAAGTGGTTACGAAGCGCGGATGACGAAGCGACGTAGTCTAGGATACGGCTCCGCGTCCCGATCTTCTTTTGGCAAATGCCGTCTCTGGGCTGTACACTCCCTGCCCGATGTCGGGCCTATCGAACGGGCACCGATGAACTAGGCCGTTGGAGGAAGCCGTGTCCCAGCGAACCCAAGACGAACTCGATCGCCTTCGCGCCGAGGGCGATGTTAACCTATCCCCCGAACGGATGGCGTGGGCCGAGAAGCAGATCGACGCAGAGACCCAGCGTTGGCTGGATGAAGACTCGAAGTACTTCTTGCACCAATCGCTCTCCACCCCTTGTCTGAATGTCCTACGCAGCTGCGACGGCGCTCACATCGAGGACTTACAGGGTCGCCGGATACTCGATTTCCACGGGAACAACGTCCACCAGGTCGGTTTTGGAAACCCCCGGGTCATGCGGGCTGTCCGGGAGCGGATGGAGACTCTGCCCTTTTGCACGCGGCGCTACACCAACATTCCGGCGATCCAACTGGCCAAGAAACTCGGCGAACTCGCGCCGGGAGATTGCCAGCGAGTCCTCTTCACGCCTGGCGGTACGAGTGCGATCGGTATCGCGCTGAAACTGGCGCGCATCGCGACCGGACGTTTCAAAACCGTATCTCTCTGGGATTCGTTTCACGGCGCTTCTTTGGACGCGATCTCCATCGGCGGTGAGGCGATCTTCCGCAATGGAATCGGACCGCTTCTCCCGGGAACCGAGCATGTGCCCCCGCCCGATCCGATGCACTGTCCCTTTGGCTGTGGAGACGAATGCAACCTCAAGTGCGCGGAGTATGTGGACTACGTGCTCGAGAAGGAGGGCGATGTCGCCGCGGTCGTCGCGGAGACCGTCCGCAGCACGCCGTTTATCCCACCCAAGGAGTACTGGGAGATCGTGCGCAAGGCGTGCGACCGGCACGGCGCGTTGCTGATCCTGGATGAGATCCCTCATTGCCTGGGGCGCACCGGCAAGATGTTTACCTGCGAGCACTATGGGATCGTGCCGGACATGCTGGTCATCGGCAAAGGTCTGGGCGGGGGACTTTTTCCCTTAGCGGCGCTGATCGCCCGCGAGGGTCTGAATGTGGCGGGCGACCGTGCGCTCGGCCATTACACACACGAGAAGAGTCCCGTGGCCTGCGCGGCCGGTCTCGCCACCATCGAGAGTATCGAGGAAGACGGGCTGCTCGAAAACGCGACCCGTATGGGCGAGTACTGTCTCGAAAGCATGCGCGCGATGAAGACGCGGCACCCGATCATCGGCGATGTGCGCGGACTGGGTCTGCTGATGGGCATGGAACTGGTCAAGACCGACGGTTCCGGTGAAAAGGCGGTCGAGGAAGCGGAGCGGGTGATGTACGGCGCGCTTTCGCGGGGGCTCAGTTTCAAACTCACCATGGGGTCGATTCTCACCCTCACCCCGGCATTGACGATTACGAAAGAAGAGATGGATCGCGCCCTAGCGATCCTCGAGGAATGCCTGACCGAGGTTGAGAGTTCGTAGCCTCGGCTCGGCGACTTTACAGCGAGGCGGGCACAACCTGGTCTCGACCGCTCTCTTTCGCTGTATACAGCGCGCGATCGGCCTCGCGAATCACGTACTGGAGAGGTGTATCCCGTCGCGGTATCAGAGAGGCCACGCCCGCGCTCACCGTCACTCTCGAACCGTTCGTGGCGGCTGGATGATGGATGTCGAGTTCCTTCACCGCGAGTCGAAGTCCCTCGGCGATCTTCATGCAGCCCGCAATCGGCGTATTGGGGAGAAGCA
>CAYTDF010000280.1:0-6765 GCA_964436365.1 uncultured bacterium
CAACCTGGGTACGACGTAAATTACTCTCAAGAATAGAACACGGCGCTTTCAAGAAATAAACACAGCAGCCTGCCGAGAAAATACAGTCTTCTTCCCCTATCGTCCGTAGGACGAACGGCAATAGCCCAGGCGTTCACTCCTGGGCGGCCCCCGATGCGTGGTTCTCCTTCATCCGTTCCGTGGTTCAAGAACACGAGCCGTCTCCCCCTCCTCCCCCCCAAAAAACCGTCTACACCTTCACCCAAATCTGTGTAACAATAAACCGGGACGGGACATTCGAAGCCACCGGTGACGGGGTGGATGAAGGAGGCTTCAGGATGAGCGCACAGAGCGGTGAAGTTCAGATCGACGGTGTACGTAAACTCCGTTGGGGGCGAGGCAAAGAGAACACATTCATGGGCGCGCTATACGTCACCCTGCGCGCGGTCGGCGTCGACGTCACCTACGACGACCTGATGGGCTGGTCTGGGGCCGCGTTCCGGCTCCATTTTCACCAACCCAACTGGTGCCCCAGTTCGCCCGACGCCACATGCGGGTTCGACCATAGCCAACCCGCGTTCGAGGCCCTGGGGTACACGGCCGAACTCCACCAAGTCCACGACAAAAACCCCGAGGATGTGAAGAAGAACAAAGAGGTCGCGATGGCCAGCGTCGACCGCAAAGTGCCCGTCATCGGCAGCGACCTGATCGCCTCCATGGATTGGGGCGTCATCACCGGATACATCAACCAAGGCGAGAAATTCCTCTGCCGCACCTATTGGGACAAAACCGAGCACTACGCGGTCGCCGAACGCTGGCCGTGGCGGATCTACGTTCTCGACAAAAAGACCGATCCACCCGAACGCATGCAGACCCTCCGCCGCTCGCTCGAAATCGCAGTGGAACTCGCCCGCACAAAATCGTACGGACGATATGCCAGCGGGCTCTTTGCCTATCAATGCTGGGTGGATAACCTGTTGGATGAGAGTCGGTTCGAGGGCTTGTATCCCGAAACGTTGGATTTCGCTACCTGTACGAATGGTTGGTGCTACACCAGTCTGGAGGATGCGCGCGGTGCGGCCACCCGCTATCTGCGCTCGATTCTGCCGGAGTTCGAAGGTGCGCAAGCCAAGAGTCTCGCTAAGGCCGACCGCCTCTACATGAAGGTCTACGAGAGCCTCTGCGCCACACGGCGGTGCGCGCCGCAACCCTGGCAGATGCAAGAGGGCGAACACTGGACGCATGAGATGCGCCAAATGCAGGCGGAGGTGCTTCGGAAGATCGGGGCGCTGGAGGAACAAGCCGTCGCCGCGGTCGAAGCGGCCTTGAGCTAGACGTATACGTGTTGTTATGAATACTCAATAGTAATGAGAAGGGTAAACGAGGAGAGAGAGACGTGCATACACACATCGTTCTGTTTTGGCTGAAAGAAGGAACAACGGAAGAAGAGCAGAAGAGTTTGCGCGAGGACTGCCACAGCCTCCTCGGCGTGATCGAAACCGTCCGGGATATCCGTGTCGGGTTGCCCTCGGACACACACCGCGACATCGTCGAGCGCGGCTACCATTTGGCGATCGTGGTCACCTTCGACGATCTCGAAGGTCACGACATCTACCAAGATCATCCCACGCACGAAGAGTTCATCGAAGCCCATGTGGAGCACTGGGACAAGGTCCAGGTGATCGATATCGCCAGTTGGATGAGGTGTGACGCGCCGTAGTTGCAGGGGAGAGCCGAATATCGCGGAATGTCGCCGCGATGTTGCCAAAAGCGAGGCTCTATTGCCGCCTCTTGTGCCACTCATCCTGGAGCAGAAACAGGTCGTGATAGTTGACAACGCCGTCCTGATTTAGGTCCGCTGTATCGTACTTGGGGGTCGGCGTCGCGGTCGGAGTGTCGGTCGGTGTAAATGTCGGCGTGGGCGTGTCGGTCGGCGTGAATGTCGCGGTCGGGGTAGGCGTAAAAGTGGGGGTGGATGTCGGCGTGGGAGTATCCGTCGGAGTAAAGGTTGGGGTTGCCGTCGGCGTCTCGGTTGGCGTGAATGTCGGCGTCGGCGTCGGCGTAAAGTAGCCGTCGGGAATCACACGCAACCAGACCTCGAATCGCCCGTCGTCCATCAATGCGCCAACGTCGTTGAGACCGTCGCGGTTGAAGTCTTCCGTCACGACTTGCACCGCTGCGCCTTCGCTTTCGGGCGGAGCCAAGTTCCCCAGCGCCAGGGTTTCCGTCTCGTTCAGTTGCGAGTAAACATTGACCATACCCTCTTGAATCAACAGAAGTTCCGGCTCACCGTTCAGCGTGACATCGGTGGCGATGGCACTCGATGGGTCGCTGTCGAGCGTCAGGATGCGTTCATGAATTTCAGGTGCACCTTCGCGGGATTCCAGCCAAATCCAGCGGTAACCCTGAGTCGTTTGCGACACGATCCACAGGTCGTCGAGACCGTCGTCGTTGATATCCGAATAGCCGCCAAACGTCGGCGCTTCCACATCGCCCAAACTCATCCGCTCCGCAAAACTCCGCGCAGCGCTGCCGTAGGCGATGTAAGCGGTCGAGAGAATCTTGCCGGAGAGTGTCATGATGACATCGTCGACACCGTCCAGATTGCTGTCACCGAGCGCGAAGAGACTCTCCGCTTTCGAATCCAGGTTCCCGATCCGCTCCCAGCCCTCGGCCGCACCGTAGGCGACCTTGGGCGGAGCGCCCATAACCGCGTCCGGCCACGCGTCGCCGTCCAAGTCTCCTGTAAGCAACGGTGCAACCACGTTGCCGCTCACACCAAGTGTCCCACTCTCCGAAAAACCGCCGGAGGAATTGCCCAAAAGCTTGACGTAGTTGTTCCCGCCTTGGATTTCGGAGGCCGCGGTCACGATCAGATCCGGACGTCCGTCTCCGTTACAATCCTTGATCGCGACCAGCACCGGCATCGTGACCGAAACACTCGCGGTCGAGGCCAAATCCCCGCGACCATCCCCCAGAAGAAGTCGGATCAGGCTGATCTCTCGATGCACTGTAATCAGGTCGGGCAGCCCGTCCCCGTTCACGTCGCCCGCCGTCACGCCGCCCGCACCGGGGTCGAGTGCAATCGCCGATCCACGCTCGAAAAGCGGGGCATACGTGGGCAGGGGAGTTGGCGTCGGCGTGTATGCCGCTTCGATCGGTAGCAGTTCCAGGCTCCAACCGTTCAGCTCGCCCCGCGCGCCGTTTTCGATGGCGTCGGTGATGGACAGCCGCCATTCACCCCGGCTGCGGACGCCGAGAAAGCGGTCCAACGATTTCGCCGGTTCCCGTTCCGTGTCATAGAATGCGTTCAGATCATCGACTCCGGACCGGTTGTGCAGAAGCACGGAACTGCCATCCGGAGCGACCAGGCTGATGGAGAGTTCGATGGGTGCGGGGTGGGTGACGGTGACGCCGACGTTGACATCCGCAACAGCCGCGTCTCCCGGGACTTCGACGCCGCTCGATACCGTTCCGGTACCGTCGGGAATCGCGAATGCTGCGGTCGCCGGGAAGACCGCGAAACTTTCGGTGGAGGTCGGTGTGATTGAGGCTCCGGGGAGAGCAGAAAAAGCGGTCAAGCAAACGCAGATCGCGATCCAGCTCCGCCAGCCTCCTCCAAACCCTAGAATCGGCGTCCATTTTCGGTTCAGAGGCTCCATGGGTCCCACGCCTTATCTGTAAGTTACACCAACTGTAACTTAGAAAGGATAACCGATTCGCTTGCGCGAGACCACCCATACGGCCAGGATATTCTCTAGCCGCCACGAAAAGATGTGCGATGGCTCAGAACCTGAGATCCGCCCGGTGCCACAGATGAAACGCAACCCTTTTTTGTTCTTCGTGCTCCTGCTCGCGGGGGCGTTTGCATTTGGTTTTCTGGCTGGGCGGAGCAGCGTGCTCTCGACCGCGCCCCCGGAAGCGCTGAGCGAAGCGAACCCCACCCCCACCGCAACTCCCGCCGAATCACAGGACTCCGAGGACCCCGCGCTCTGTCCGGTGGTGCGCGTTGAAAGCGGCGATACCGTGGTCGTACAGCGTCTGGGAGTCGAGACAACCGTACGTCTTCTGATGCTGAAGACGCCGCCGGAAGGCAGGTACGGGCACAAGAAAGCGGTGGCGGCGCTGAAAGACTTGCTGGGGGAACGTCCGGTTCGGCTCGAGTTTGAGCGGCCCGGCGAGCCCGTTCGAGACGCTCAGGGCAGGCTCTTGGCCTATCTCTTTGTCGGGAAGACGCACATCAATGTCGAAATGGTCCGGCGGGGTATGTCGCGTTTCCACTTTGGGACGGATATGGGGCGGCGCGGCCGCGCGTTTAAGGAAGCGGAGGACTGGGCCCGTGAGGCCTATGCGGGTTTCTGGGGGGGGACCTGGCCGTCGCCGTAGATTCACGCGCCTCTCCGTTGGGGATGGCGTCTCCGAACCACCTACGCCAGTCGCCGACGGGCAGTCCTACCCTGCAGCCGTCACGTCAAGACGATTAGAGTATCTCTTGAGGAGCATGTCGGATGAAAATGAGTTTCGACGGCTCTCCGTGTGGACATTTTCCTCCATCTGAGGAAAGGAAGCTCGCTCAACGTCCTGGACAGTACCGCATGAAAACCCTTCGCGATCGTACGGTTACGATAACGGCGGCCATGGTTTTGGGCGTCGTGTCGGGGCTTGTGGCGAGACCGGCCGACGCCGCGTCCGAGGTCCCCGCAGAGACGATCCAGGAGAAGATCAAACTCAACTTTTGGATTTCCGAGATGTCGCCGCGCACGAAGGGGTTTCAGCGCGCGCTCCGGGAGTACGAACGTCTCAATCCTCACATTCGTATCAACACGCAGCTCATTCCCCTGCTCGCGAACGAAGGGGTCATGGACGCGCAGAAACTCATGTGCGGGGTTGCGGGAGGTTCGCCGCCGGACATTATCGAGCAGGACCGTTTCTCGATCGGCGACTGGGCCGAGCGAGGGGCGTTCATGGCGCTCGACGAGATGATCGAAACTTCACAGGGTACCGAGCGAGCGATTCACCCCGAGGAGTTTTATCCCGCCTGCTGGAATGAGGCGGTTTACGACGGCAAGATCTTCGGCATCCCCAATCGCACGGATGCCCGCGCGCTCTACTACAACCAGGATGTTCTCGAGTCCCACAGATTGGTGGATGAGAACGGTGACGCCAAGCCGCCCGCCACATGGGCCGAGTTGAAACGGTACATCCAGGTCCTGACGGAGTTCGAAAGCGGCGAGCGCATCAAGCACGCCGGTTTCCTGCCTCTCTGGGGAAACAGTTGGCTCTATCTCTACGGCTGGCAAAACGGCGGTCGGTTCATGAGCCAGGACGGCCGGACCTGTACGCTCAACGATCCCAAGATCGTCGGCGCTTTGGAGTATTTGGAGGAGCTGTACGGACTGTTTGGTGGCCGCAACGAGGCGCAGGTTTTTGAGAAGACGTTTCAGGTTGAAGCATCCGACCCCTTCCTCATCGGGAAGATCTCCATGCGCACCGACGTCGACGCTCTACTGCAGGTCATCGCGCAATATCGTCCCAATATGCGTTTCGGTGTCGCGCCACCTCCGGTTCCCGAAGGTCAACCGGCCACCAGCTGGTCGGGCGGGTTCTCGTTCGCCATCCCCAACGGCGCGCGGTATCCGGCCGAGAGTTGGAAGTTGATTCAGTATCTCGTCACTCGTGAGGGCGCGTTGTATGCCGCCCGGGCGCAGCAGTCGTACAACCGGAGCCGGGGAAAGCCGTACGTTCCCACCATCGCCGCCAACCGAAAGGTGGCACAGGAGATCATCGACCTCTACGGACCCAAGGAACCGAATCTGCGCGACGGTCTTCAGATGTTTCTGGACCTCATGCCGAAGAGCAAGTTTCGCCCGGTCACTCCAGCGGGCCAGTTGCTGTGGGACAATCAGGTCAAAGCGACCGAGGACGCTCTGCGAAACAAACGCACGGCCGATGAAGCGCTGACTTACTGGGGGACGAAGGTCCAAGACCGCCTCGACGCGCTCTACACCGAAACGCAGTACACCCGAGTCAAGTGGGATCGTCTGGCGCAGATCGGCGGGGCCTGCATTGCGGTTTTCCTGTTGGGATTATTGATCTATTTCATGCGGCATCCGCTCACATTCCGACGGCGACGGGAGGCGCTCGCGGCGATGCTCTTTATTTCGCCATGGTTGATCGGGTTCGTCTTTCTTTATGGGGGACCGATCCTAGCCTCGATCGTGCTTTCCTTCTGCAAGTACGATGTCCTGCATCCCGCCGAGTATGTGGGTCTTGAAAACTACATCGAGATGCTGACCCGGGACAGCACCTTCTGGCTTTCGCTTTCGAACACCCTCTACATGATGGCCAGCGTACCCCTGGCGTTGGCGATCGGGTTGGCGATGGCGATGTTGGTCAGTTCCGACGATCGTGGAACCTCGCTTTTCCGTACGCTGTTCTATCTCCCCGCCATCGTCCCGATCGTGGCCAGTTCGATGATTTGGATTTGGCTGCTCAATCCACGAATGGGTCTGGTCAACATGGCGTTGGCGCAGATGGGCGTCGAGGGCCCCGACTGGTTTGTCGACGAGACATGGTCCAAGCCTTCGATCATCCTGATGTTGCTGTGGGGTTCGGGCACTTCGATGGTGATCTGGCTGGCGGGATTAAAGGGCGTTCCCTCCCATTTGTACGAAGCCGCGTGGATCGACGGCGCCGGGCATTGGGGGCAGTTCCGCAACGTCACCCTGCCGATGATCTCGCCTTATCTCTTCTTCAATCTCATCATGGGGATTATCGCAACGTTTC
>CAYTDF010000281.1:0-6749 GCA_964436365.1 uncultured bacterium
GGTCCCTGGGAAGTGATCTGCCAGCGCACCTCCATCCCGGACTGGATAAGATAGCTCGCGTTGACAAGCCAATCCTGATAGAACACGTCGCCCGGCTTCCCGAAGAAGAAGTCGTGACACATGTAATCATTCTGCCGTCCGAGCCCGAGTTCCGGCCCAGGGTCGCCAAAAGGATCGATGATCCCGGAAGCGATATAGGCGATCGGCGTGGTGAACGGTTGATAGCGCCCACACGCCGTGTGCCCAGTACCGGGCCGGTCGATATTGTACGGGTAGGTTCCGTTGTCGATGAAGTACGATTCGGATGCCAACGCGGCGACCCCGAAATCGGCGCGCACACGGGCGATCTTGGCTCGCGTCTGCGCGTTCAGAAAATTCGGGACCGCGATGGCGGCGAGAATCCCAATGATGGCAACGACAATCAGAAGTTCGATGAGCGTGAAAGCACTCGAACGTATACGCTTGCTCCACATTGCAGCTCTCCTCCAACGATTGAAACCTGCCCTATTCTCCGCCCCTAGGGCAATCGTTCAACAACCGTGGGCCGCGCCAGATCGATCAGGTCCGACACATCCGCGCGTTCGAGCAGCCCAAAACAGAAGAGCGTCACGGCATCTTCGTATCCAATCTTCTCCGTTAGGAGGTCCTTCAAACTTGCCTCCATCCCGTTCAGAACCAAGCGGTCGGCCGTCCCCGGGCTCAGGGCGAGCGTCATCAACGCGGCCATCCCCGCCACACGGCCGTCGGCCACAACCGTCAGCTCGCCGTCGTACCTATCGCGGAGCTTCTCCAGAACGGGGGTCAGCTGCGCTACCTGGACACCCAACGCCCGTTTCCCCAGCGTGGCGGTCAACATCGCGGGCTGGTGGTACCGGCTTCCGATGGAAACACACTCACCCACATAGAAGATATTTAGCAGGATCACCCGTCGCTGTTTCTCGAGGTTTTCACGCACGCATGCAAACGTTTCCGGTTTTTGGAAATCGGCGACAACCAGCACCGTCCCCGCCGGAGCCCCGTCCGCCGGTGCGAAAGTCAGCATCGGCATGGACCAGTCGTCACCCACGCGCAATACGTGCGCTTTCGCCCGCAGATCGGCCAACGTCTCCTTGACCGCGGGCGCAATCGCGCTCTCCGTCCTCTGGATCGTATAGGTTTCGTCAAAGCGAATGAGGCGCTTCAATCCCTTTCGCATACGCGTTCGCCATCGTTGCTGTTTCTCTGGATCCTTCGGCAGACGACGCTTGGGCAGTGAGGCCATCTGTTCCTCGGCAAGGGAGAAGAAGTTCGCGCACGTCTCGGGATAGTCGACGGCCAGCGTCGCTTCATCGAGAATCTCATCGGGTCGGGAGAGATCGTCGTCATTCCCTTCCCCGCCCAAGAAATGCTCGTTCAGAAAACGGTACAGCGCCTTCTGGTTATCCAAGAGGTAATTGTACGTTCCCGGGTCGAGGTTCTCGTGGTACGCGAAGCGCCGCTCGCCATGCCCGAAGAGTTTGTAAACCGGGACAATCGGTTCGTAAACGGAGGCGCGCGCGCGGTCCGACTGAAAACAGCAATCGTCACGGACGTTGTAGATCAAGAGCGAGGGGCGCGGAGCCAACATGCCGGTAAGATGAACGTAATCGGCAACACTGTGGAAATCGCTCGGACATTGTTCGATGTCTCCCATATCTCCGGGGACCTGCAAACGTGTCCCGATGCCGATGTATCCGGCATTCGGCGCGGCCAACCGAACGCGTGTATCCAGAGCGCTAATGAAAATCGTCTGCCATCCTCCGCCGGAAAGTCCGGTCACCGCGACGCGCTCCGGGTCGGCGTTCTCGTGGCCGCAGAGTATGTCCAATCCGTGTTTCAGCGCAAAATAAAAGATCGAGAGACCCGAACGGCCACACAGATCCAAGTAGGCGGAATGATTGTGCGTGTATTCGGGTACGCGGAGCTGGCCCAACCCCATCCATTCGAGATTGAGCGCGACCATGCCCCGCTTGGCCTGATTGATGCAACGCTGCTGTTTGTAGGGAAGAGCCTTCCCCTCGGCGGCGTGGCCGTTGACGTTCAGAATGGCCGGAACCTTGCCCTCCAGCTTTTCCGGTTCGTAGAGCAACGCCCCCAGCCAGAAGTCCGGCAGGATTTCATAGCGTAGCTTTCGTATCGAATAGCCGTCGCCCGGAATGCGCTCGCCCCAGACGATGTTGGTCTTGAAATTACGCCACTCATCGGGGACGCCGCGCAGAACGATCTCGTCGAGCAGGCGCTCACGAAGTTTGCCACCGGTCTTTTCCCACGCGTCGGCCGACGGTGGCATTTCGAGTTCAGGAACAAGCGCCGCCAGGTAATCGGCTAGTTCTTCCGTGGTCCGCTCCTCATCGAGGATTCGGACGCCCGCCAAAGGGCTATCTTGCGCCTGGACGGCACCTACAAACAGTGTCCCAACGAGGACGGTACAGACAACTCCCACACATAGGTTTCTTAACGCTCTTTTCCCATTCATCGCGCACCTCGAATATGCCAAGTTTCGTTCGGTTCTGTCGTTACGGTCAGGATTCCCTCGGCATTGAGTGCCAGGGGCTTGAAACCGGATTCAGAGTCACGCCGCGCTTCGACTTTCGCCCACGGTGAGAGCATCCGGAACGTTTTCCCATAGAGGCTGGTCATCGTCAGGGCCCCGATTCCCTTCCCTGCCGTTTCTCCTGAAATCAAGAATCCGCCTTGCGCGCGGAGTCGTGCGAATCGTGCCCGGCAGCCCGGTTCGACCGCCGGGAAGAGCCGGAGAATATCCCCGACACTCTGAGCCAAGAGTTCGCAGACGGCCATCCCGATGCCAAACTGCTCCGTATAGTGGCCGAAATCGTTGAATCGGGCGTAGGGAACGAGACGATTCAGGGCCATCGTTCCGTTGGGCCGAGTGCGGGCATCAACTTCCGTGCGCAACCACTCTTGAGTGCCCGACATGCTCAGCCGCGCGCGAGAAACCGCCAACATCACCGTGGAGTTGTTACCGTTCCATTTCAGCCCGTCGATTGTACGGATAAATAACTCTTTCTCCTCTTCAGACGACCACCACGTCACGACATCGCCCGGAAAGACCGGTGTGGCGGGGACGGAGATGTTGTAGGTCTGCGGCGGAGCGTCTTCGACATCGACAACGATGGGCCGTTCGCCGCCATACAAGGGATAGGGAGGCAGACGTTTCTTCGCCCGCTCGAAACGCTTCACCAACGCCTCATCCTGACCGAGCGTTTTGGCCGCCTCGATGGCCGCGTCGAGCGTGTATCGCGCCAACGCGATATCGAACGCGCAGTTGTAGTTACGGTCCAAGTTCTTGGTCCAGCCCCAGTGTTCGGGCGAGACCGAAGGACCGAGGCGTACGGTCTCCTCGCCCTCGCAGGCCTCGATAAACTCCGCGTAGAAGATCCCCGTGGCACGGAGCGCCGGATAGACGACGTTCTTCAGGCGTTCGGGGTCGGGATCGTATTTGTACCGCCACCAGAGCGGTTGCACGGTGAATCCATTGACGCCGACGGTCATCCCCCAGGCGTGGTGAATGTACTGCCGCCCGTTGACGCTCTTGACCGCACTGAGATCGGTCGGTTCGTAGGCGTACAAGACATGCGGGTAATAGGCCCCATCCATGTCGAAGACCTGCTTACACAGCCATTCGGCGCGGGGTAGGTATTCGTACATCAAGCGGTCATACGGCTCGGCGAGTTCCGGGTGGTTGGCCGGGTAGGCCCCCCAGTAGGTCTGCTGAATGTTGTAGTTGGTGTGGTAATCGCCGTGCCACGCGGGAGTATCGCTGATCAGCCCCGCGAAGAGGCCGACCGACTGCACGCCAGGCTTGCTCACACAACGTAAGAAATAGAGCGAGCGGTACCACGTCCGCTGCAGCGACTCGTCATCCATCTCGACGCCACTCTGCGCCCAAAACCGTTCCCATTCGGCTTCGTGCGTCTTAACCAGGTTCCGCGTAGGCGTCTGGAGCGCCTCGTTGACCAACCCGACCGCGGCACGAACCACATCGTCCGACTCCAGAGAACTAACGATGGCCGCAAGACGCTTCTTACCTTTGCCGACCACGGCTACGGCGAACTCCATCCCGGGCCAATCGAGGTCGCCGGGAATGCTCTGCTTGATCCAGGAGACCGTGCCGTCGTTCCCAGATTCAACTTCGGGCAGTCCCTCGGAGGAGACAGGCATCAGCGACAGCGGTCCCTCCGCTTCGATCAAGAAGACGTTGCGATCGGCCAGTGCGCGCACCTTCACCGCGGGCGGCCCGTCCGGTTTTCCCTGCACAGTGAGAACGCCCCGGCGCAGGTCGAGCTCGCCGCGCACCTTTGGAACCGACTGCATGTCGAGGGGCAGTGGTTCGAGCGTCCCCTCCAGCGCGGCATGCGTAAACCGGTTCTCGGCCAGGGCTCCGTCTTTGGTCTGCGTATACAGGATGATCTTGGAGACGCGCGTGCCCGAAGGCAGTTCGCAGACCTTCTCCGACGGTTCGGCGGGCGAGTCGATCCAGCCGGTCTTGAACAGGTTCTGCCCCCAATTATCGAGCACATCTACGGTATATTGCGCGTTGGCCGTACCGGAGACACGAATGCGTAATCGCTTGTAGAGGTCGGTCGAAAGCGACAATGGGCCGTAGGCGTAACCGGCCGACTGATTGGCGGCGCCCTTCACGCGCATAGTCCCCGCTTCGCCATCCAGAACCCATTCGTTCGTTTTGCCCTGCGCCCGACTCTCGGTCCAAGATGAGAGAGAGGGCTTTTCTCCAATCGCGATTCGCGCGCATTGTCTCGGGCAGGGATAGGGGTTGACGTGGTAGCTATCCTTCCTCTCCCACGTCATTCCCTTCGGCAAGACATACGCGCTGTTGTTGTTGCGGAGTGGAAACGCATCGGATTTACCCAGCTGTTTAATCAAGTCCCAGGTCGGGAACGGTGGATCGTTCAGGGTCTCAAGACGGGCGTCCCAGACATCGTTCTTGGTCAGGTTCAGCATGACCGTGCGCCCGGACGTATACACCAGCGCATTAATATCGCCGTTCCCGACGATCAGGGCGTCGTCGACAATTCTGTCGAGCCGGTCCAGGCGAATGTCGGCGTCGGCAAGGGCCTTGGGAAAGGGAATTGTCTCCGGCGCACCCACTGCCCCGTTTGCCAGCGTACCGAGTATGGCGAAAACGATGCCGCAAAGAAGATCGTGATTCATCGAACACACCTCACCCGTTCAAGAGATTGAGTCTGGGGTAGAGAGTAGCAGAAACCGGGACCGAAAATACCCGGTTGCTTCCACGATCCCAGCGGCCGAAGGGGAGGAACTTCGCGCGCGCCGTGCGAGCCGCGGAGTGTGACAGAACAGGATGCCTCTGCGTGAGGGGTTTGACAGAATCGCGGACCGTGGCCAGACTCGTCACAATCGGGAGCGTTTCTCGTAACTTTTTCGGTAGCGCGCACAAACGAAGTGACGCTTGCGGAAAAGTACCCGCGACAAGGAGATAACTATGCGTCACCACTTCACAACTTGCGCCCTACTTCTGACAGCAGTCTTATCGCTCGATGCGTTTGCCCAGTTTCCTGACAAGCAAGGCTATACACCGCTGGTCAATCGTCGCGACCTCTCAGACTGGAGCATGCAAGGGAAGGGGATCTGGAAGGTCCAGGGAAACGGGATCGTAGGAACGCAAGATCCCGAGGTCGGCAAGGACTCGTGGCTTTTCACCGACCGGGAGTGGGATGACTTCGCGCTGACGTTGGAGTTCAAGATCACCAAAGGTGGAAACAGCGGCGTGGGAATTCGTATGCCCGCCGGGCAAGAAGGCCGCCCCTCCAGGTTTGGATACGAGATTCAAATCTGCGACGCGGATGAGAAATTCCCCACAGGGAGCGTCTTCCGGCACACCGCCGCAAGCCAGAAGAAGCACAACGTCGACGCATGGAACACGCTGCACGTGACGTGCGTGAAAGAACATATCGTGGTCTACCTCAATCGCCAAAAGGTTGTCGACGAGCGGCTGAAAGGGTCGCAAAAAGGGCGCATCGGTCTGCAGGTCCACGGTGGAGAGAAATTCAAGAAGCAGCGCGTCGAGTTCAGAAACATCCGGGGCAAAGACCTGAAGCCGCAATACGAAGCGGAAGAGTCACCGGTACAGTTCGAAGTCCGTCAGATCGACAATCTGCTGAGCGAAGGTTGCGCGGTGGTCGACGTCAACCGTGACGGCCAGTTGGATATCACCTGCGGCCCCCGGTGGTATGAAGCACCGAACTGGAAAGCCCACGAGTTCCGCACGGTCCCCGTCAGCGGCGAATACATGAGTAACTACGGCGAAGCGGTCATCGATGTCAATGAGGACGGGTGGCCGGATATCGTTTCGGGCGGATGGTTCACACCGGTTCTGTGCTGGTACGAGAATCCAGGGAAATTCGATAAAGACGAACCGTGGAAAGAACACGTGATCGACGACGACTTGCCACGGTCAGAGACGATCGTCGCGGGCGATCTCGACTGTGACGGCCGCACCGATATCCTCGTCAACCGCTACGACGACAAGGTCGAAGTGGCCTATTACGCCAATGTCGGACTCGCGAAGAGTAAGAGCGGCTTCGAGCGTCGCCTTGTCGGAACAGACGGCCGCGGGCACGGCGCGGGCTTCGCGGATGTAAACGCCGACGGGCGGGGCGATGTCCTGACGCCGACCGGCTGGTACGCCAATCCGGCCGATCCCAAAGCCAGAGCCTGGACCTTCACCA
>CAYTDF010000282.1:0-4255 GCA_964436365.1 uncultured bacterium
ACATCGTCGAGCGGGGCGTAGCCTTCCGCGCCGAGAACGTATCGGCCGCTTCGGCCTCCTGTCTTGTCTGTACGGAGGTGGAGGGTCTGAGGCCGGACACGCCGCACCGACTGCGCACCGAGCTGAACGGCCCCGGTGGAAACGGTCTCTCGGAATCCGTGACGGAGATCGCTGCATCGGGAACGATCCGACAAACCCTAGAGGTTTCCTCGCCGGTTCTCTGGTCTGTGGATGCCCCCGCCCGTTATACGCTTGCCGTAACCTTGGAGGAGCGCAGCGCGACAGACACGTGGGAGACGATCGACCGGACCGAAACGCGTGTAGGCATTCGGAGCTTTGAGTTTCGCGTCGACGGTGATTTCAGACTGAATGGAAAGACGCTTTTCCTGAAGGGTGTCAACCGGCATCAGGATTTCGGCGGATTGGGCACCGCGGTTCCCGAGGGGCTTCTGGCTTATGACGCTGAGAAGATCATGGAACTGGGTGGGAACTTCGTCCGCTTGTCTCACTACCCGCAGCATCCGGCGTTTCTCGACGCCTGCGACCGCTTGGGCATTCTCTGCTTTGCGGAGATTGCATCGTGGCAACATATCGGCGGCCCGCGTTTCGCTGTAAATGCCGAGGCGATGATGCGAGCCATGATTCGCCGCGATGGCAATCATCCATCGATCGTACTCTGGGGATTGCTCAATGAGGGACGCTCGAAGACCTTGTTTGAGCGGCTGAACGACGTCGCGCACGAGTGCGATCCGACTCGCCCAACCGTGTACGCCGAAAACTTCCCGGAAGAAGGCACGCGTTTGGGAACCGTGGATATCCCCGACGTCTTGGGGCTCAACTACAAGTTCCCACACCTCGATGAAATCCGGGCCTTGTGGCCAGACAAGAAACTCTTCAGCAGTGAGCACACCAACGCCGATATGTGCGTGCGCGGAGATGCAAACGAAGAGAACGGTTATATCGATAATCTGCAGAACAATTTCGAAATCCTCGCCGCGCATCCTTTCATGGCGGGGGCCACGCTCTGGTGTTTTCACGACTACGCTACCGATTACCGCCCCACATGGCCGCACCACTTCTCAGGCGCTATCGATCACGTTCGTCTCGACAAGGAAGCGGCCCATCTCTTACGCGCCTGGTGGCGCGAGGAGTTGGTGGTACACATCGTCGGCCACTGGACCTATCCCGGCGATGAGGGGTGCGAGAAGACCGTTCGCGTGCTCGCCAATGCCGACCGCGTGGAACTGATTCTTAATGATACGAGCCTGGGAGAGAAGACCGGCGGGCAAGTTCTCGAATGGTCTCTTCCGTATCGTTCCGGGCGGCTTGTTGCGCGGGCCAAGCGTGGTGACGAGATTTGTGAGACTGTTTTGGAGACGGCGGGCCCGGCGGCCGAACTCCGGTTGGAAGCTCTATCTGAACGGTTTGGTGCGGATGGGCGCGACGCCAGTCTGGTTGATGTACGGCTGGTCGATGCGCAGGGCCGTCTCGCGCCCGAGTCTCGAACCGTCTCGTTGGAAATCGACGGTCCCGGACTGTTGCGCACGCTCGGAGGCCTCCCCGTCGTGCACGTCGCGGTGGGGCTCGGACGGTTTGTCGTGCAGTCGTCGGGCGTCGAGGGCAGCGTTGTCGTACGCGCGGCGGCTGTCGGCGTCGGCGAAGGCCGCGTCGAAATCACCGCGTCGTCGTGATTCCGTTGCGTCGAAATCACGCTATACTTCCCCCTGTGGGAGTCGGGAACTCTCGCGAGTAACGAAACGAGGGGACGAAAGGAAGAACGATGAGATCAATTAGCAAAGTTGCGCCGGACTGGTGGGATTACACAACCTTGGATCGCGATATCCTTGACGCCGCCGCCCGGCTCACCGTCGACGATTTTCCGGGACTGAGCCGCGAGGGGTTCTCCGTCAAGATGTACGAGACGATCGAGGACTTCTACCTGGCCGAGGCCCTCGAGTATGTCACCTCTTGGCGGCAGGCCACCAAAGAGCAGCCCACGGGCGTTTGTGGACCGATCGGCCCCACCGAGCAGCTGCCGTTGGTGGCGCGCTTAGTCAATGAACTCGATGTTTCACTCGAACATTGTCACTTCTGGGGGATGGATGAATGGGTCGTCGATGGAAAGGAAGCTCCCATCGATTTCCCGCTCAGCTTCGCCAAGGCCGACATGGAACTCTGTTTCGATCGGATCCGCCCCGAACTCGCTATGCCCAAGGAGAACCTCCATTTTCCCGCCGCCGACCCCACGGAGTACATCGCCAGCTGGGGCCAGGCGCGCTGTCTTGTGATGCAGGGCGGGCAAGGAGAAGTCAAACACTGGGCCTTCAACGATCCTCTCAAAAGGGAAGGGAAGTATGCCGATGAGCCGCCCTCGCCCGAGGAGTACCGCAAGCTTACGACTCGCGTCGTCGATCTGCATCCCATCACCCTGATACAGAACGCTCGCACCTCAGGCGGCGGCGTCGTGCAGAACGTGCCTAGCCAGGCGATTACCGTCGGCCCCACAGAAACCTGGAGAGCGGAAAAAGTCTCGATATGGCAGGCGGGTTGTCACGACAGTCCTTTCGGAATGCGTCTGACAACGATGATGATCTCCAAGAAGATTCCCGACAGTTCCGTCCCCATGTCGCTTTTGGCCGATCATCCCAACGTGCAGTTCAACTTCCTGCGTAGCGGCATTGGTGTCTGCGAGGCGGAGATGCACTGAGTGGCGGGCGATTGCCGCGTGACGAACGATAGACGCGGGGGCGGTTGGCGTGGCTGTCTCCGCATTCTTACTTGGAAGACCGAAACGTTTTCGGGTTTTGTGCGATCTATTTGAGGAGAAGAGCATGACCAAATCTGCTTTTGCGATCGGGGCGCACCCCGACGATATCGAGTTCATGATGTCGGGGACGCTGCTTCTTCTGAAGCGCGCCGGTTACGATATCCATTTGATGACCCTGGCCAATGGCAGTTGCGGCACCGACAAACTCGATGCCGACACGATTCGGAAGATACGCCGTCAGGAGACGATCGACGCCGCGGAATTTGCGGGTGCCGTTTTGCACGAGAGTCTTGTCGACGATCTCGACATCTATTACGAAAAAGAGACCGTGAAACGGCTGGGCGCTATCGTGCGCGAGGTGGCTCCCGAGATCGTGCTTACTCATTCCATCTGGGAGTACATGGAAGATCATTCCAACACCTGTCGTCTCGTGCAGACGGCTGCCTTCACACGCGGCATGCGCAATTTCATCGTCGAGCCCGAGCGTCCGCCAGTCGCTCAACCCGTAACGCTCTATCACGCGCTCCCCTATGGCTTGCGCGACCCGCTACGGCGGCGTGCGCGGGCCGGTATGTTTTGCGACGTGACTTCGGTGATGAAAGACAAGTGGGAGATGCTGGCCAGGCACAAGAGTCAGAAGGAATGGCTCGATGTCAGTCAGGGCGTCGACTCCTATCTGATCGCGATGGAGTCGATGTGCAAGGAGATCGGTATCGCCTCCGGCCGTTAGGAGTTTGCCGAGGGTTGGACCCGTCATCTGCCGTTGGGCTACTGTGCCGAGGATGCCGATCCGCTTCTCGAGGCGTTACCGGAGCGTGTATTTGTCGATGAGGCGTTTGAGAGCGAAATACGCTGACCCGAATACTCCGCATTCACAGTCCGGAGGCGGAAAGCCTCTCTCTCCGTGTGCCCGAGTGACGGGCACGAAGTGGCAGTTGTATCGAGGGCCACAGCGCACTCACATCTCGAGATTCCCTTCCTTTCTCCAAACGTCGAGAATAAGTTCGTAGCGGGACAGGGGCATGCCTGTGTAGACGCAGTTGCTTGTCGAGAAAACATACCCGCCACCGGGCTTGCCGTTGTGTAGGGCATACCGGGCCGACTCGATCACTTCTTCGTCCGTGCCCGTCTGCATCAGTCCGCAGTTCACATTCCCGATCAGGCAAATCTGATCGCCGTACAGCCGCTTCACTTCGGCGATATCCACACCCGCCTGGGGGTCCAGTGAATGCAGCGCGTGCGGGCGCGATTCGACCAGCTGATCTAGGATCGGCATGATATTCCCGTCGGTGTGTTTGATCGAGTAGAGGTCCAACTCCCGGTACCCTTGATTCAGTTTCGTCAGATACGGTGTGACGAAATCCGAGAAATGTTGAGGACTGAGAAAGGGCCCGTCGTTCAGACAGTAATCGGCGCAGAGAGCGAACCCGTCGATCGACGTACGTTCCTTCAGTTTCGCGGCGTCTTCCAGGGTGCGCTCCACATTCT
>CAYTDF010000282.1:4265-6746 GCA_964436365.1 uncultured bacterium
TCGGGATGGTCGGCCATCCGCACCACGAAATCCATCATACTTTCCCCATCGGGAATCGAGTACGTCGCGTCGCCGTGCACCATGAGAAAGTAGCGATCGCCCGACTTATCCCGCACGATGTCGGTCAATCGCACGACCTCGTCGAGATTGTGTGTCGTGCAACCCAGCCCGCCAAAATGCGGGTGCAGAAAAATAGCGTCGTGTTCGAAACGTTCCGCCGTCGCGATATACAGGTCGGCCATATCTTCGCGGTGCAGTTGGCGTTCCTGAGGGCTCATCTGATCCCACTGATGAAAAACGCGCTGACCGAAATGGGGTTTACCGAAAGCCTCCATGGTCAGGAAAAAAACCAATTCAAAATGGGGGACGCGCCCCGGAATGGGCTGGCGTTCCAATGCGGCGATGAATCGTTCGCGGGGTTGCATGTTCTCTCTCGTTTCTGGTTACGTTTAGGGTGTGCACACACGCGGTTTGATATTCCAACCGTCGATGGCCACGACCGGTGTGGCCCCGGTCAGATCAGCCGTCTTGAAAACCGCTGTGACTGTCTTCGATTCATTCGGAAGCAGACAGAAGTAGTTATCCTTCCAGTACGTTGGCGCAACTTCTTCTCCGTCTTGCCCTTTCTTGATGGCGAGATGAATCGAGAACGCGAGCTGATCTGTACGATTCGCGACCGTCACTTCCGCGAGGCTCTCTTCGCCTTGGGGGCGGATTGCACACGTGGCATTCAGATCGAGTGTTGGCAGTTGATTCAAACGCGTATAGTCCGCGATCGATTTGGGGCGAATCTTGTAGTTACTCCAACTGCCGTTGACCTCTCCGGGGATATCCTTCGACGTCGATAGCCAGTAGAAGTTATCGGAAATCCGTTTTCCGTCGGCGTCGTCCAGTGTGAGCTGCAGGAAGTATGTCGTGCTCAGATCGTCAAGCCCGTCGATGACGAACGCTTTGGTCTTACCGTCCGCCGCGACCCCTATCGTTTCCGTCCGGTTCAGTTTCACCGATAGATCCGAATTGAGCACTTTGGCGGTCACTTTGAGGTTCTCGAAATCTTTGTAGTAGGCGTTGATGACATAAACGGCGTTGTCGTCGTAGGCGTACTGCGGGTGCAATGCTTCGCAGGCTTTCTTCGCCCCGTAGTAGGCTCCTCCGGCCAGCAGGTGCCAGTCGATGTAGTTCCAGGTCATCACGGCGGGCCACGCCGCGTCGTATTTCCACGTTGTGATCCCGTTGGCTCGGTATTTGTCACGGCCATAGGCTTCGTACATCCCGCGCGCGCACTCATAGTTGAGCGCCATCGCTTTCGTACAGAACTCTTCGATACCGGAAGAGGGGCCGTAGCGGGCATCCAGCTGTTCCACGACGGTGTCGAAGAACTTCGCGCCTTGGATCACGGTGTGGAAGGACATCGTCTCCGACCACAGTGGCCATTGATCTTCTTTCGGTATGAATCGGCGAATACTTTCGTAGGGCGCGACGATTCCGCCGATCCCGCCCGATTGTGCGAAGCCCCACGTACCTGTTTTCTCGTGTGTGTAGTAATGCGGCGGTGTGGCGTAGGTCCAAACTTCGCGGCTACCCGTACGTGTCCCACCGGTCTTGACTCGATCCTTGGCATTGAACGCTCCCGAGTGGGGTTGATACGTACGATTCACGTCATATTTTTCGATCAGGTCTTGATACGCCTTATCCAGGGTTTCGGTCGGAAAGGTTTCGTCGTGGCCCAGGAAATGCACCAGGCTGGGATGGGGGCGGAGGCGCAGCATCATATCTTCGATACACGAGACCGCCAGCGCCTCGTCGGGAATGCTACGGCCGAATATCTGTTGGGTCACCATAACTCCGTAGCGGTCGCACAGTTCGTAGAATTCATCCGTTTCGCGAATCGAGAATCCTTCCGAACGCAGCATATTCAAGTTGGCCTCTTTGGTGTAACGAATCAGCGCTTCGTAGCGCTCGGGCGACAGTCGAAGCAGCATATCGCTGGTCATCCAAGCCCCGCCCCGGATCAGTACGCGTTTCCCGTTGATCTTGTAGGCGCGCTAACCGTCTTTGTCGATAAACGACGTTGCCTCGCGGATACCGAACGTGACCCGATCCGAATCCGAGACGGTGCCGTTGGTGGTGAACGAGACATTCATCGTGTACAGCTCTTGGGGACCGAGTGGATTCGGCCACCAGACGCGTGGATTTGTGAGGTTCAGTTCTGCGTACGCTTTTGGGTCCAGGGTGACGATTTGCGTTTCGTTGGGGCCGAGCGTGACCTTTTTGCTCAGACGAATATCTTCGATTCGAACCGACACGGTTCCCTGCACGCTCTTCTTCGACGTATTCGTGGCGTGTACCGATGCGGTCAGCTGCGCCTTGGCTAGGGAGGGAATATCCAGTTGGCTGCTCACATAGGGATGGCGAAGAATCACCGGACCGCTGGCGCTCAGATAGACATCTTCCCAGATCCCCATATTCATATCCGGTGGA
>CAYTDF010000283.1:0-6736 GCA_964436365.1 uncultured bacterium
CTGATCGTCAATCCGGCCCAGGTACTCAATATCACCGTCTTCCAGATAGCGCGCCAGGTCGCCCGAGCGATAGAGGCGCGCGTTAGCATTCGCGCCAAAGGGATCTGGAATAAACTTCTCCGCCGTCAAATCTTCACGATTCAGATAGCCGCCGCTCACACCGCCACCGCCGACACAAATCTCACCGGGAACACCGACTGGCACCGGCTGTTGGTTGCGGTCGAGGATATACAACCGTAGATCCGGCAGGGGCACGCCAATCACACTGCCCGCACTCGACAAGTCGGATATCGTCAGCGGCCGGTACGTGATGTGGACCGTCGTCTCGGTGATGCCGTACATATTGACCAACTGCGGCGTCCGGTCGCCGTGCCGTTCAAACCAGGGCCGCAGGCTCTGGATATCCAAGGCTTCGCCGCCGAAAATCACATACCGCAAACAGATATCCCGAGTTGGAGCCGCACGTTCCTCCGCATGGATGAGCTGCCGGAACGCCGAAGGCGTCTGATTGAGAACCGTGACTCGTTCTTTGTCGAGCAGCTCGTAGAATTTCCCCGGAGACCGGCTCACCCAGTGCGGCACAACCACCAGCCGGCCACCGTAGAGCAATGCGCCCCACATCTCCCATACAGAGAAATCGAAGGCGTAGGAATGAAAGAGCGTCCACACGTCTTCCGGGCCGAATTGGAACCACGGTTCCGCGCTCTGGAAGAGCCGGACCACGTTGTAATGAGAGACCGGTACCCCTTTTGGGCGTCCCGTGGATCCCGAGGTGTAGATCACATAGGCTCTGTCGTCAGGACGAGGGCCGACTTCCGGATTCTTAGTGCTCTGCTTTGAGATTCCCGCTTCGTCGCGATCGAGATCGACGATTCGCACAGAGTTGCCGAGCAGGTTCGCCGCTGAATTACTCTTGGCTATCAGCACCTGGGGACGCGCATCCTCCAGTATCAGCGCCAACCGTTCTTTGGGCTGGGCCGTGTCCAAAGGCAGGTACGCGCCACCGACCTTCAGAATCGCCAGAATCGATACAACTGTGTCCAAGGACCGTTCGAGATAGACGCCCACCAACACGTCCGGTCCGACACCGGCGCTCAGCAGATAGTGCGCGAGTTGGTTGGCCTGTGCGTTCAAATCGTCGTAAGACAACTCGAATCGCCGTCTATCAGGTACTGCCGTGGATTCGTCGTCCGTCTCCTCAAAGACCAGAGCTACACGTTCGGGATCTGCCTCCGCTTGCGCTTCGAACAAGCCGGTCAGCGCATCCTTGGGCGGGATATCAATCGCGGCAGGATGCAGTTCGGAGAGCATCTCCCGCCGCTCGTCTTCGGGGAGAATGGGCAGCACATCGATCGCCCGCTCGGCATTCTCCAAGACGCTCTCGACCAAACATTGCAGATGCCGGCCCATACGCTGGATACGCGCGTCAACAAATAAATCGGTGTTATAAACGACATCTACAGCCAAGCCGCTGGCTCGTTCTTCAAAAGTGAACGAGAGATCGAACTTGCTGAAATCATAGGCGTCGATGAAGGGACGAATCGAAACGCCTTCTATGGCGAGTTCCGGATTTCCTGTGTTCTGTAGCACGATGGCCACGTCGAACATCGGAGAACGGCTCACGTCCCGGCTGAGTTTCAGTTCGTCCACCAGACGGTCGAAAGGATAGGTCTGGTGATCGAGCGCGTCTGTAACGGTTCCACGAATCTGACGCAAGAATTCCACAAAGGATTCAGCACCGTCAATTTCGCTCCGCAGCGGAAGGGTGTTGATGTAGAAGCCAATTTGGTCTTCCAGATCCGGATGGTTGCGGCCAGCGATGGGGAAACCCACCACGATATCTTGCTGATTGGTGTATCGATACAGCAGCGCCTTGACCGCCGCCGCCAAGAACATGAACAGGCTGATGCGTTCCCGGCGTCCAAGCGCGTGGATCGCGTCGGTCTGTTGCTTACCGATGCTGAACGAGTGACATTTTCCGCTGTATGTTTTCACCGGAGGACGCGGCAAGTCCGTCGGCAAATCCAAAAGCGGTATTTCACCCGCAAGTTTTTCGTGCCAATAGGCGCGGTCTCGCGCACCGGCGTCACTCTCAAAGAACTCCCGCTGCCAAGCCGCGTAATCGCGGTACTGGATCGGCAACGGCGCTTCGCCTTTGGGGCGACCGGCACAGATCGATTCATAGTTCTTGACAAACTCGCGCGTCAGAACGCCCATGCTCCAATCGTCAGAGATGATGTGGTGCATGTTGAAGAGAAGCACGTAGCGCCTATCGCCGAGTTTCAGCAGCGACACCCGCACGAGCTCACCGCTTTCGAGATCGAAAGGCGTGCGTGCATCTTGCCGCGCGCGTTCTTGCGCCTGTTCCTCTGGAGACGTCTCTCTTGAAAGGTCGATGTTCTCTATCTGAGTGTTGGACCGCGCGCAAACACGCTGCCTGGGTCCCCCGTCGACAAGCACAAACGCGGTGCGCAGCGTTTCGTGACGCTGGACGAGCGCGTCGAACGCGCGTTGCAGCGTCTGTGGATCGATCTCGCCTTCCCACAACAGCGCGCCGGGCATGTTGTAGGCCGCGGAAGCCCCTTCCATCTGCGCCAACACCCAAAGGCGGCGCTGGCCGTGCGAGAGGGGGTAATGTTCCGCGTCGGGTATTGTCTCAATCGCCGCGTATTCGGATTCTGCGCCGACGCCGAGATTGGCGGCCAATTCCCAGACGGTCGGATTGTTGAAAATCTCCCGCAGGGATATCTCTACACCCAGATCCCTCTGAATGCGGCTCACAACCTGTGTGGCTTTCAGGCTGTGCCCGCCGAGGTCGAAGAAGTTGCTCTGGATTCCCACGCACTCGAGTCCCAGCACTTCTTCCCAGATATTGGCCAAAACGGTCTCTTCGTGCGTGGCCGGAGCGACGTACTCTTCGTCTGACGCCGAGCGGACAGCATCCGTCTCGGGCAATGCGTCCCGATCCACTTTACCGGCGGGCGTCTGCGGCATGTCGGGCAACAGGACGATTTCCGAAGGAACCATATAGTTGGGGATTCGTTCCTTCAAGAACTCACGCAGTTCAGGCGCGAGCCGCCGGGCGACCTTTTCTTGCAGTGGGTCGTTGGCATAGGTGGCCCAAGGTCTCGCCACAAAGCCATCCACAAGCCGAAGGCGCGATTGCCGTTCTGAATCTCCACCCCAGCGTGAAAAGACAACGTCAAATGCACCGTCGAGGTACGCATTGGCGAAGCTAATATCGACACGATAAGAAAGATCGCGGCCGATCTCCCATAATGTCTCCGGTTCGAAACCGACAGGATTCAGACTGCGAAGCTCCGCTTTCATGGCGCACACGTCATCGAAAGGTGCGTCACCGTTCAGCCACTCGAGGGCCTTCCGTTCTTCCCAAACACGCGCATTGGGAACGCAGCGCACGCCGAGTGCTTCCGTCGTTTCGTTCGCGAGTGCATTACGGATTGTCTCAACCGACAGCGTCTCCTCACGCCCATCGAGCCACGAAACATCTTTCACCGGTTCGCGTTCGCCGAGGTGTATCAAAACGTCATAGCGGAACCGGGTCATCTCATTCTGGTGGGTTCCGTGTTTGGGCAGAATCTCCACGGTTGCGATCTGCGGAAAGGTCTCTTGCAGCGCCACAAAGAATGCCGGATCGACGGCCATCTCTTGTTCCTGGACCAGATGTTGCCGCACGCACGCCTTCAGCTCCGCAGGTGTCAGTCTGTCCGGAGCCTTATGAAGCTGCACAGAGGCGTGAAAAGCCTCCAGGAGCGGCAGGCTGCGCACGTCACCGATAAAGATCGAGCCGTCCGGCTTGAGGACACCGAGCAGATTCTGGATCGCATTGCCGAGATAGTCGATACCGGGGAAATACTGAACCACCGAGCTCAGCACCGCCGTGTCGAACGAATGCTTCTCAAAACCGGAGAAGTCGTCGGCGCGCTTCTGCATGAGGGTTGCACTGCTTAACCCGGGGAATCGCTCGCGCAATGCATCGTTTCGCTGCAACTCCTGCAGTTGCGCGACTGCGACTTGGGAGAGATCGATGCCGCAGTATTCCCGGCAATGCTCCAGAAGCGGGAACATAATCAGGCCCGTGCCGCAGCCAATCTCCAGGACACGTCCGGGCTGAAGTGAGCGGATACGCTCGACAGTAAGGTCGACGTATTCGTGCATCTCCGCTTCAGAGAGTGGGTCGCCTGTGTAGTTGCTGTCCCAACCGATTGTATTGAAGGTCTCGTCGCCCCGTATCAGCTTGTCGCGGTAGCTGTCCTCGTGGAGCGACTGCCAAAGGTCGACCTGTTCGCCTGTCAAATCCTGTAGGCGTTCCTGCACCTCCGACGCGTCTTGATTGGGAACCACATAACCCACCAGCCGCTTGTCCCCGGAACGATCTTCGCGGACAACGACCGCGTTCTCTCGCACAGTGGGGTGCTTGCCGAGCACGCCTTCGATCTCGCCCAATTCGATTCGAAAACCACGGATCTTGACTTGGTGGTCGAGCCGTTCGAGACACTCCAGCGTGCCATCCGGCAGCCACCGCCCCAAATCGCCGGTCCGGTACAGCACGCCTCCCCGGCCTTCCGCAGCGTAGGGATTGGGTAAAAACGCGGCTTTGGTCTTCTCTTCATCACGCCAATAGCCTTCACCGACTCCAATCCCGGAGACACAAATCTCTCCCGGCACGCCATAAGGCACGATCTGGAGATTTCCGTCGAGAACGTAAAGGGTCAGATTGGCCAAAGGCCGCCCAATGGGGACGCCGCGCCGCTCGGGCGGCAAGAGCCGCTCTATAACGTGCTGAGTGATATCGTCGGCGGCCTCGGTGGGACCGTAGGCGTTGACAACTTTGATCTCGGGATAGAGCTCCAACCACTGATTCACCAACGCGGCGGACACAGCCTCGCCAGTGGCCATCGCCCATTCGAGATCGGGGAGATTCCGTTCTCCCGGCGGCAGGTGGCGGATGGTTTCCATCAGCCCGTTCATCACCACGGGCACCAACTCAATCAACGTAATCCGCTCGGATTTGATCGTATTAAACAACCGCACCGGGTCGCAGACCGTTTCGAAATCTGCGATGACCGTACGCCCGCCGATTAGTCCCGGGGCCAAAAACTGCCAAACCGAAATATCCGATGAAGAGGGCGCGCTTTGCAGAAACGCTGAATCGGCGTGGAACCCAAGCAGGTCGAATTCAGCGAAGATGTGATTGACCGCGCCGTCATGCCGGATGATGGCCCCTTTGGGCATACCCGTCGAACCTGATGTATAGAGCATGTAAGCGCGGTCGGTGCTGATGTTGATCGGCTCCGGATTACCGCCGGGTTCTGTGGATAGGTCGTCCGCGTCCAAGTCGAGAACCGTACGCAGACGGCTCTCGCTCCCGCTCAAATCGAACGCTTCCAGAACCGAGCGGCGCGTAATCAGCGTCTGTATCCCGCTGTTTTCAATCATGTAGCGCACACGGTCCGGCGGGTAAGCGGGATCGACGGGCACGAAAGCGCCGCCCGCTTTCAAGACACCCAGCATGGATGCCAGCACATCGATACCCCGGCCGTCGAGAATACCCACAAACTCATTGCGTTGCAGGCCCGTTGCGCGCAGCCCGTGTGCGATTCGGTTGGCCTTCTCGTTCAGATCCGCATAGTTGACCTGCATGCCATTATGAACAGCGGCGGTCCTATGAGGATACCGCGCCGCTTGTTCTTCGAATAGATCTTGGATGGTTCTGTGAGTGGGGTAGTCGATTCGCGGACCCGCACCCACGTCGAGAAGATGCCGTTCCTCTTCCGGGCTCAATAAGGGGATTTCTGCAAGCCGTGATTCCGGTTGCGAGGCGATGCGGGAAAGCAAGGTCTGGAAATGACCGATCCAACGAGTCATCGTCGATTCGTCAAACAGATCGGCGTTGAATTCCAACACGCCCGTCAGCGTTTCCCCCGTCTCCCAAACGTCCAAAACCAAATCGAACAACGCGGCGGTTCGTTTTGTCTCCACCGCGCCGACTTTCATATCCGGCAGTTCCAGCGCATCCATAGGGACGTTCTGCAGTGCAAACATGACTTGGAACAACGGATTGAGGCTCAAATCGCGCTCGGGTTGGATCTCATCGACCAGCTTTTCAAACGGCAGATCCTGATGCGTGTAGGCATCCAACGACGTTCGCCGCACCTGTCCGAGCAGCTTCTCGAACGTCGGATCGCCGAACAGATCAATGCGCAACGCTAGCGTATTGACGAAGAAGCCGATCAGGGATTCGATTTCGCTACGCGTCCGGTTGGCGATTGGAGAGCCGATCACGATGTCGTCTTGTCCGCTCAATCGCGAAAGCAAGGCTGCAAATGCAGTCAGCAGCGTCATAAACAGCGTCGAATCCGCACAGCGGCTAATGCTCTTGAGTTGCGCGGTGACCTCTGCGCCGATCTCAAACTTCACACTGCTGCCCTGGAAAGACTGCACGGGAGGGCGCGGACGGTCGGTGGGGAGCTCCAACACGGGAGGCGTGCCCGCGAGACGCTCTTTCCAGTAGTCGAGCTGTGCGCCCAAAACCGCGCCCGACAGCCACTTTCGCTGCCAAGCCGCAAAGTCCGCGTATTGGATCGACAAGTCTGTCAGGGGAGACGTTTCGTTCCGGCATTGCGCCGCATAGAGAGGAGCCAGCTCTTCAATAAAGACCCGAAGCGACCAGCCGTCGGAAACAATGTGGTGCATACTCAGCTGCAGTACATGT
>CAYTDF010000284.1:0-5011 GCA_964436365.1 uncultured bacterium
CCTCCCATAGTTCGTGAAGTTTTTCCGTTCCGCTTCGCTTCTGGATATAGCGAAACATCTCGTTGTAAACCCAGATGAACTCCGTACAGGAAATCATCTCTCCGACCTCCAGAAGCGCTGTATGCAGCGGCCCTCGTCTTGCACGTATTCGACACTGCAATCGTAGCCGACGGCATGGCATATGGCTTCGTTGGTGATTCGCGTGTGCTCGCAAAAGTTGGGAGCTAAACTGTAACCATGGGCTTTGATGTGATGGACGGCGGGGCATTGGTGGACACGAAGTGTGAGTGTCTCCTCCACGATCTCCATCTCAGCATCGCCCTCTTCGATCTGGAAGATCTTCTCCCAGTGCTCTTGCAGGGCGGGTAGTCCTCGTCGTCGGATCGATTCGACGAGAGGTGCATACACGGTTGTTGCGAGGCCGGAGAGGAATGTGTGCACGCCCTCGCTACCGTATTGCTTTTCGAGGAACGCCAGACCGTAACTCAGTCCGCCGTGGAAGTCCTTGTGTACTTTGGGCATGCGCGATCGCTCCATCCGGCTACCCGGGCACTCGATTGGGCCGTGTTGTTTGCACGTGCTATTGAGAGGCGGGGGGATTGTCTTCGAAGAAACCGGTCGCCTCGAGATCGTTCCTCAACGCCTCGATCCGTTCTTCGGGGAACGGGGGAATCGGGAGACGGGGCGGACCGACATCGTACCCCGATAGTTTCATAATCGCTTTTTCGACAGCCAGGTTCGCACCGTGCGTATGGAGTATCCGGATAACCGCGTTTGCTCTCCATTGAAGGCGCTGGGCGGTCTCGAAGTCGCCCGCTTGAAACGCCTCGTAGATCTTGACGATTGTGGGGAGTTGGTAATTGTACGTCGAGCCAATCCCCCCGGCGACTCCGGTCACCAGTCCTTGCAGCAGCTGCTCGTCCATTCCGCAAAACGCTGTGAAATCGGGACCGGCCGCGTCGAGAATTGAATGAAGAACGTAGAGATCTGAGAAGGTGTACTTGATACCGGTCAAGCCGTCGACGGCGGCGAGCAGTTCCATAAAGTGGTTCACAGTCAAGTGGACGCCGGTTGCGGCGGGGATGTGGTAACAATACGTGGGTAATTCCGCCGCCTGGGCGATCGCCCGTAAGTGCTCGACCTGTCCCGCGTAGCCCACGGGGTAATAGATAGGAGGGACACTGGCGACGGCGTCCGCGCCGATCGTTTTCGCGTGCCTTGCGAGCCCGGCGGATTCGCGTGTGGCGACCGCGCCGACGTGCACGATTACTGGGACCTGTCCGGAGACTTCCTCGATGACCGTCTGCGCCATGAGTTTGCGCTCATCCGGGGTTTGCAAGAACCCCTCGCCAGCGCTGCCGCACACAAAGAATCCATGGCAGCCTTGGCGGATGTTCTTCCTCACCAAACGGCGAATCATTGGAACATTCAGGGTTCCATCCGAGGAATAGGGTGTCATAAGCGCCGGGAAAATACCCGACAGTTGAGTATTATTCATTTTCATCGATAAGGGGGCTCCAAGAAGATGCTGGGCGAAACGCAATCGTTCACGACTAGCGTTTCTCTAGGGTATACACTGTTAATCCATCGAGCGAGCGTGGTTTCGAAGGCAGCAAAAGGCTAGCGACATATCCCACGGCCACGCAGGTCAGAATTCCAATCGCGGCGTAAAGAAAAATGTGCGTGGCCTGGTATTTCTGAACTTGGTAGAGAGCCACGGAACTCGCGGCGGCTCCCACCAGGGCTCCGTATCCGTGCGACCGCCGCGTAAAGATACCCAAGACGAAGAGTCCGGCCAAGCCACCCAGCAAGAGACCCACGAAGGCGTTGAAGGTGTCCCACAAAGACTTAATGTCGGGACCGGCCATGACGATTGAGGCCATTGTAGCAAAGACGCCCAACAGGATCGTGAGTCCGCTGGCGAGTTTGAGGCAGAATCCATCCTCCGCGGACGGACGGAATCGGCGATAGAAATCGGTCACGATCACGGCGGCGACGCTGTTCAGACTGCTATCGAGCGTCGACATGGTGGCGGCGAAAAGTCCGGCGATCACCAGACCGGACAGGCCCATCGGTAGTTCTTGTGCGATGAAGAGTGGAAAGACCGCGTCCGTCGGCAAGGACGGTGCGAGCTGTTCGGGGTGCGCTTTGTAGAACACATACAAGCATGTTCCCAGGAAGTACCAGAGCAGGGAGACCGGTATGATCAGTGCGGCATTCGTCCAGATCGACTTGGCGGCGAGTTGTTCGGTCTTGGTGGTCAGATAGCGCTGCACGACGGCTTGATCCGATGTGTACGGTGCGAGATTGATGAAGAGATTGCCGACCAAGACCACCCAAATCGACGCTGTCGCGATGTCCCAGTTCAAGTTGACTGCGTGGAACTTCCCATCGGCCAGGCCGGTTGCGACAATCCCGGACAGGCCGCCGTCGACCGAGAAGACGATTGTCAGCACACTGAGAATCCCTCCGCCGACGAGCACGAAGACCTGAAGAACATCGGTCCAGATGACCGCTTCGATTCCGCCGACAACGGTGTAGAACGTGGCCATAACGCCCATTACCACGATACAAACACGCACATCGATCCCGGTCACGGCTGTGAGCGCAATCGACGGTAAGAGCAAGACAATTGCCATGCGCCCGAGCTGGAAGAGTACGAAGGATGCACTGCCGAAAAGCCGTACCGCGAGATTGAACCGCACTTCGAGATACTCGTAGGCGGAGGTGACGTTCAATCTTCGGAAGAATGGGAGATAGTAGCGAATGACGATGGGCGCGACGAGAATGATGCCGGAAACGGAGAGGAAGTAGACCCAATCCGTGGCGTAGACTTTCGCGGGAATCGCCATAAATGTAATCGAACTCAGCTGGGTGCCGAAGATGCTGATTCCGGCCGCCCACCACGGTATCCGGCGCCCAGCGAGGAAGAAATCATCCGTCCCTTTTCGTCGCCGCGAGAAGTAGAAGCCCATGGCGACCAACGAAGCCAAGTAGGCCAGCAGCGCGACATAGTCCAAGACTTGAAAATGGCTCCGCAGTGGTTCCGCTTGATAGGCGCTTACATTTGCCAAGAGGCTCCCTTTGGAATCCTCCCCACCCAGCGACACCAGAATCGATGCACCTTCTCGATTTTCCCAAGTCACGATGGGATTGCCCGCCAGCGTTCCCGGCACGGTACCCATCTCCGTCCACGTATCGGTGATGGTGTGATAGGCCAAGATCGGGTTGGAGAAATCGGAGTTCTTTGCCGAACCGGCGCGCGGTGTTGAAGCCGTGTTTCCGTCGATCCCGCCAAAAACGAAGAGATGCGATTGGCCGTACGGAGCGGCCGGTGCGAACGCCACCGAACGAGGCATATCGGCGATCCGTTTCCACCCCTCGCCCGGGCGATACCGATACGCGTCCGCAAATCCAGACGCCTCCTGCCTGGGACTGTACCCACCGGCAACATAGAGCGCTCCGTCTCGTGCGGTGGCCATAGGCCCGACACGGGGCGCTCCCGGGAACGGCTCCAGAACCTGCCACGCCTGGGCTTCTTGCGAAAGGTCCAACGCCCAGAGGTCCGATTTCGGAGGGTTCAGAGCAGGGAAATCGGCTTCTCGGCCACAGACGACGTAGATTGTTTCATCGAGCAGTGCGACACCCGCGCAGGCGCGTGGAGCGGGAAGTGGAGGCAGCGGCGTGCGTGTAACACGGCCGTCGATCCATTGCAAATGAAACACATCGGCGTATGTACGGGTCGCGTCCATTCCACCGACACAGATAATCCCACTCTCATTGTCTGGAGTTTCTGGATCGTCCTGTACCGTAACCGAGCCGCCGAACGCAACCGGACGTTCCAGTTTCAGGTCGCTTCTCCAAAGTTCCTCTCCGGGGACGAGGGTGTATACCGAGCGGTTCCACTTGTCGGGACTGCTATTCACTCTGACGAGTGCCTCGCTTGTTCCTCCGGCCACGATCAGCACGCCGCCGCTTGTCCCTGCGAAGACGCCAGTGAGCGCTACGGGCATTTCGGGTAGCGCAGACGTCTGGAAAAGCTCGCGCGCTTGTGGGGCAAGCGCACCTGGCCAGACAACGCACAGAAAGCCAATTAGGCCGAACCAACGGCGGATAGGTTTCATCGATTCCCTCGGAAGTTAGACACGGTTATTCTCCCGCATGGGTATTCAGCGTAGCGTGATGGGGGAACGAGAACCAGTACGCACACCTGCGTCGTGGGGCGTGAAAAGACGTTTCGGCGACCGGCTACACGAGGTCTCTCTTCCACAGACGAATGTGGGGGATTCCGGCTTCTTCAAACACCTCGCCCTCTTCGACGTAACCGAGTTTGCGGTAGAACTCCGCACCGTGAACCTGAGAATCGATAAGTAGAATCCTCCCTTGGTGCATACGCTAATCTTTTCGCTCGTGTGATTTTCCACGAATCAGCGAAGCGTTCACGTCTCGTTCCCACGCTCTCAACTCGTCGAGCAATTTTCGTGTGCGTTCCGGCATGCGTTTGGTGAGGTTCTCTTTCTCTTGAATGTCGTTCTGTAGATCGAACAGCTCGGTTTGCGAATCTTGCCCGGTGGGTGTGACCACGAGCTTCCAAGAACCCTTGCGCACGGCTTTCTGTTCCTTGTATTCCCAGAACAAGGTGCGGTTTTCCAGCGGTTCGTTAGCAAGAAGCTGGGGGAGCAAATTGACGCCGTCGATTGTGCGGTCCCCCGGAATGGCCGCTTCACCCAGCGTCAGGATTGTCGGGAACACGTCCAGGCTGATTGCCGTCTCGTGACAACGTCTTCCCGCCGGGATTTTCCCCGGCCAATAGACGATGGCGGGGACACGATGACCTCCCTCCCAAAGAGCCCCTTTGTGCCCGCGAAGCACGCCGTTAGAGCCGTCCTTGGTTGCGCCGTTGTCCGAGAAGAAGAAGACAAAGGTATTCTCCTCAAGCCTGTGTCTTCTCAGTGTTTCCAATATCCGGCCCACGCCTTTGTCCATCTCCTCGACCATCTCTCGATACGCA
>CAYTDF010000284.1:5021-6724 GCA_964436365.1 uncultured bacterium
CCCCGGGTCTGAAATTCCCCGTTCACGGTCCGATCCGGTTTGTCGTTTGGACCTTGGTAGGGATAGTGCGGAGCTTCATGGGCCACGTAGAGACAGAACGGTCTCGCCTTGTTGGCCTCGATAAAGTGCGTGGCGTACTCGGTAATGAGGTGTGTGGTGTAGCCGTCCTCTGTAATCTGCGTCGAGTCGTCCCACCAATCGGCAATACCGGTCTGGTCGATATGCGAAAAGTAATCCACGTTCCCGCTGACGTAGCCTCGAAATCGATCGAACCCCTGCTTGTCGGGATTGAATCGTGGGTGGTAACCCAAGTGCCATTTTCCGAAAACGCCGGTCTGATATCCGGCTTTCTTCAACCGTTCGGCGAATGTGATCTCATGGAGCGGCAATCCATGGTCCCGGTGGTTCTTTGCGGTGATGACCCTCGGGACTCCGCAGCGGTGTTGATAGCGTCCGGTGAGCAACCCCGCCCGCGTGGGGCTACAGACAGCGCCGCTGGAATGAAAATCGGTAAAGAGCGTGCCACTGGCCGCCATTGCGTCGAGATGAGGGGTCGCGATGGAACGGCTTCCGTAGCAGCCGATATCCCCGTACCCAAGATCGTCCGCCATGATAACAACAATATTCGGGCGCTTTCCCGTCTCGGATTTCTTGTCGAAGATATTCCGCGTGCATGCCGACGTTGCCGTCAGGGCACACATAGACTCAATAAAACGCCGTCGATTCAATCTGTTCATTTTCGTTATTCGCCTCACTTTTCCAAGGTGATCGCCGCGAGGAGAGGGGCGGCTTCCGTACCCGTGTCACGGAAAACGATCTTGTCGATGGTCGTTGGGCGCACCGTGACGCCGAAGACATTAAGATGCCAAAGATCGCCCATGAGAGCGGGATAGACCTCGATCGCCTCGTCCGCCCTGGGATCAGCGGCACGCTCTGCGTCTGCCCATCCGCGTAATGAATCACATATTCGGCGGCTGCATCGCTCTCGTTTCTCGCCCAGCCGTGGACATTGCCCAGAAAAAAGAGCTGTTTGCCCTTTGCCTGTACGGGGATGCTGACCTCTCGTGGCCATTGAGTCCCCTGCGGTGCTTTCGCCGACTCCAGAATAATGAGCCCGTTGTTCTCGTTTTTTGCGGGATCGATGATCTGGAACGGAACACCCGCAATCGTCTTGATACCGAGAGGCATGCTCGTGAATCGCTGGTCTTTGTCTTCGGCAGCGCCGAAAGGAGCGTTGAAGGGATCGGCATTGGCGAGCGACTGCAAATCGACAAGCTGGCAACGGCTCTCTTCGACTGGCGAATTCAAAGGGAACCCGATGATCTGCGGAATCGGCTCAGACCAGGGATCCTGCTCCTCGAAGAGTCGGATGATCGCGGGGAAATCCCAGCGCTTTTTCTGGTCCGAGCGTGTCATCACCAGCACGCCTTCGGGCAAGTCGATGGCCGGGCGAGATTCCGGGAGATGCAGTACGATTCTCTTGGGGCGTTCCCGCTGCGGGCGGTCCAATTTGACGTGCACGCCATCCCGTGCACCTGTTAATTCGAGACTCATGGGACCAAAGTGAGTGGGCGCGCGCTCCACACGTATCCGTTCCCCTTCTTCCAACCACCAATCGGGTATGCCGAGCAGCAGATGGAGTTCATCACCGCATTCGTGCACCAGCATGTGTCGGAGCAGGTAGGCGTAGTTGGATGCGCCAG
>CAYTDF010000285.1:0-6709 GCA_964436365.1 uncultured bacterium
GCGGCATTTCGGATGCCACATACGAGATGTTGAATGCCTATCCCTGGCCTGGAAACGTCCGGGAACTCGAAAACACGATCGCTCAGGTGACGATTCTCTATACCGGCCAGACGATCGAACCGGAAATGCTTCCCCCAGCCATTCGGCAGGCGGTAGAATCCGGCCAAGGGCCGCAGCGGGAACCGGAGCGTTCCGCGTCCGAGCAAACGCCGAGAGCCATCAGACCGATGTGGCAGATCGAAAGAGAGGCCATCGAGCACGCCATGCTCGTCACGGGCGGAAAAATACCCGAAGCGTGTCAGGCACTCGAGATGAGCCGGGCAACCCTGTACCGCAAGCTGAAGCGATACGGGATTCAGTCGTCGTAGGTCTATTCTTCAGGTGACACTTCAGGAGCCGGTGGGGAATTATCGGTTTCTTCTGGCGAGGGCGGAACTTTCGGTTCCAGCAGCACAGCAAGTTGAGCGGCGAGTACATCGGACATGATCCGATGGCCGAGTTCCCCGGGATGACCGTCTTGCGGATGCAGTTTGACACGTCCGGCCGGGAACGCGGAATAGGCGGAGCGCAGATTCACGGTGAGTAGCCCCGCTTCGGAACAGGCCTCTTCCACACGTCGCTCGTGATCTTTGAACGGGTACTGTTTCCAAGCCATCAGGATGGGATGGATGCCGACGATCACTGGAATGTGTCGCTCGCGGCAAAGGTCCCCTAGTTCCCGCAGAGAGGCTTGGCACGCCTCCCAGCCCGGCTGTTCGAAAACCCCGTGATTGAAGTACGACACGACGCGCTCGATCTGAGCCTTGCCGCTGGCCAAGCGGGGCGCGGTCAACGCGTCGCCGAACGCAAAGAAATGACTCCACTGGCCAAGCCACTGCAAAACACGAAGCGGCTGTTTGGACTCGGTGACCCACGGATCGGTTTTCGCGGGGAGAAGGTAGCCTTCCTCACTCAGGGGACGGACGCTTTCCGGGTCGTTGGGAACGTAGACGAAGACCACGGCATCGGGCGCGAGGTCGAATCCAACTTCACGCAACCAGACGACTGACTGAGATGCGTTGTACCCGGGCACACCGGCGTTGATCACTTCACCCGATGTCATCTTCTCCTGCAACAGACAAGGGAACGTCTGGGCTTCCTGCACGCCATAGCCGAAGCAGATGGAATCGCCCAAGCAGAGCACGCGAGACGTCTCCGGCAGTGGTCTCCGCATCATGCCGATTGAGCCCCGCAAGCCGTAGTTATTCGTGCGGAGTGACGTCCCATAGACATGCCCGTCGAAGGTAGACCGCATCGTGTATCCGAGTCCGGGGATGTCGCTGGTGATGAAGAGTCCTGGCGCGTTGCCTGCGTACGGATTGGGCTCTCCGCGTCCCAGCCACCGGCAGAGAAGTTCGGCCCCTCCTAGCGTCAGGACAAGGTAGAGCAGAATCCATCCGGCTATGCGTGTGACTCGTTTAGCCATAGTCCCCGGTCAATCCCATAGAAACGGCAATCCATGCAAGCGGTAAGAAAACGGGGGTAGGACGGATGTCCTACCCCCGTGAAGACCGTCTAATTCGACGGATCGCTTTTCGGGTTGATTACAGTCCTAGCAGCGTAGCGTCGAAGGTCTCGGGTGTATCCAAAACGGTGTACACCGCAAGGTCGTCAACGTTCACAACGGAGTCACCACCCGCATTCTGAACGGTAACGAGCAAGCCACCGGAGCCATCATTGACAGCGCCGTAGGTATCCACTTCCGTCCAGCCGCCCGAAGCGATGTTCGGAACGTCGACGAACGTAGTGAAGAAGGCGAGGTCGGGACCGGTAGCGCCAAGAGCACTCAGAACAACCGCGAGGAAACCGCTGCCGCCGGCGGCTTTCTGAGCGTTGCAAACAACACGCAACACGCCAGGAGCTTCGAAGCCCGTCGCGAAGACAGAGGCATTCGAGAGCGAACCGTCGGCCGATTTCGCTGTGAGAGCGATCGAACCGTCAGAGCCCGGAGTGTCGAAGTTGTTGGCCGCAGCCGCAGTCACAGGATTGTGAGTGTCGTTAGCGCTGTTCAGATTCGTGAACAGACTCGCAACACCACCGCTGAGGTCACCGGCAATAGCCGCGCCGTCCAATACGCCAGCGAGGTCGAGAGCGCCAGAGGCAGCCGCGTAGGTCGTGGCCGCATCAGCAGCACAGACTTGAATGTTGCTGAACGTAACAGTACCGGCACTGCCAACCTGCAGGAACAGAGCTATTTCTCCACTGACAGCCTCGAAGGTCGTGGCGAGCGTACCGTTCGCCATCACTTCGCTACCACCCACGGAGATCATGGCCAAGTTCTGGCCAGCCGTACCATTGAACGTATTACTGTCCATTGCGCCAAGGGCACAGCCCGCGCCGTCGGAAGCATAGTCGACGGAGATACGAACTTTACCGCTAGCGACAACGGAGCCAACGTCAAAGACGTTAACAGCGTCACCTGTGGACGTGACCGTCCGACCGGCGTCGAGGTTCCCCGCGAAGTTAGCGCCAACGCTCTTAGCAGCGGCGGCGACAACCGAAGCGGAGTCCATGTCGTTTCCGGCTTTTTTCACAAACGTAACGACAACGGGGCCGGCAAAGCTAGCAGTGCTGCTCAGGGTGTAGTTCCCATTCGCATCGATGCTGGCTGTGAGGCCACCAGCCGTCAGACTGTCCTGGCCAGAAGCCGTGACAGCACTCGTCCGCGTGGCAAGACCTGTAGCGGTCGTACCGGCTGTAACATTAGCGAACGTAATCATCCAAGCGGCAGAGCCACCAGGAGTACCGCCACCAGGAGTACCGCCACCAGGAGTACCGCCACCAGGAGTTCCTCCACCAGGAGAACCGCCACCACCGGCAGGGCCACCGGCAGGGCCACCGGTCAGAGGTGCGGCAGAAGAAGCCGCAACACCAGCGCGGAGGCATTGCACGAACATGGCGTCGCCAGGCATGGAACCACCGGAAAGCATGAACGAGGAGACCTTACGTGTGAAGCTCACGTCTGCACTATCGCCACCAACGGCAATAGAAGCAGAGAGGTCTGTCAGACCGACAGCGGCCGCACCGGGAACGTCAACCGAACCATCGGCATCCGCACCGGAGAAAGTCGCCGCGCCCGCATTATTCGTCGCAAAATAGTCGTTCAGGTTGAAGGCATCAACCGTCGCACTATTCGGAAGCTGACGAATGTCAGGCGGAGCGGTCGTATCGACCACACCAGCAAACGATGAGCTGGCCACTAAGGCCAGAGTGAGTAGAACCGACAAGTGTCTCATTCGATGTTACCCCCCTTTCAGGGTTTTAAAGGATTTTCGGCGTGGTGCAAGCACCATGAGCCAAGGAACAAATCGTTTCTTGTGTTCTCTGCCCTCCTATAACATCTTCACATCTTGCGGTTCGCGGTGATCAAAGACAGGGGTAGCCTTCGCTACCTGGTTACAGTCATTTGGGCCCGACACCTTTTCAATGCTTGAACGCACAAATAATATGCCACAAGAGGTTGTGCTGTCAACCCTTATCGTTCACTTTTTCTCTCTAAATTCGGCATCTTCTTGGAATCCTTGACCGCAATTTTGCAGTCCTCGGTCGCAATCGGGCGAGCCGGTGTTCGAGAGGCGGAGAGCCTCTCTTGCAAGGACTCTTCACTGAGGAAGACCGTCAGCATCCCACCCTCATAGGCGCTTTACCCGCGCCAACGTCAAAAAGGTCCCAAAAACGGTCTTAAGGGAGTATTTTTCGGCAAAAAAATGCCCTTTTTCAGAAAAAAGCGCGGCACGCCCATTTGGGGAGGATCCCCCTCGTTCACGACTCGGAATCGGGTTTACGTAGCCAGAGCAGACATCCGTCGCCCGAAAGGCCGTCTTCCTCGAAAACCGCCCGCTCGGCAACCGCCCTGCGCCGATAAAACGCAACCCAGTCCAAATTCTCCGGACAGGCCTTCTGAACCTCTGGATCCCAGGGATCCAGTGACTCTTCGTACAGAACGGTAGTCAGACCGTGGGCCTCCAAGGCGGCGCGCAGCCGAGAACCGAGATTCCGCTCGTCCGCGCCCTCGAAGGCCGATTCTTCTTCCGGGAACTCCGGGGGAACTTCATCGGGCAGCGGTGCGGCCGTCTCGGCGGTGTCGATCCCCACCTCCCGCAACCGTTGCGAGAGTCCGGACATGATGGCCTGCCCCAGTTCCGGTGGAAAATCGGCAATGCGCGCGTAGCATTCCAGTTCGGGGAGGTCCAAAGGGTCGTCGGAGGCGCTCACCAGCCCCGCCAAGCGCTCGATCAAGCGGCTTCGCGTGGCAACCAACCCCTCCCCCATATCCTGGTGATCGAGAATCAGGGCTTCGCCCCCGGGTTTGAGCGCTCCCGCGATCAGCCCGGCGGTCTTCTCCAGGTCTGGAGCGTGATGCAACGCGTCGTGAGCGACCACGATGTCGAGTGACCCGGCTTCGGGAATCCAAGCGTTGAAATCCCGGCGCTCGTAACGCGGCGGGACCCAATCCTGGGGCTGCGTATCCAAGCAGAGATACCGGGGAAACAGGTGGGCTCGCCACCGCTCCGGAGCCTCCCCGAAATAGCCTGCGATGGCCAGTTGCCCCGCGCTACAGTCGATTCCGGTCACGCGCGCGCCTTGCCGAGCCATTTCCAGCGAAAGAAACCCCGAGCCGCACCCCAGATCGAGGACATCTTGACGGCCTTCGGAGGCCAATTCGCGCACGCGCATAATCAGGCGGCGAAGGTGTTGCCGCCGCCGGGACAGGTTTTCCAGCTCCGCGCCGAGAATCCGGTCTTGGTGTCCATTCGCGATCAGTTGTGATATCGCCAGACGTGTGTCGCCCCAGGGGGGGACGATCCCACGGTCGATCCAGCGAACGGTAAAATCGCCCCAATAGGCCGCTTCGGCCGCCAGCCGTTGTGAGTATTCGTCGGTCGCGCCGCGCTTCCCGGCCCGCCTGTTTTTCAAGAACGCGGGCCAACGCCAGCCTGGGGTCCATCTCATGAAGTTGTCGCAATCTCCCTAGATTCTTCGAAGAAACACTCTAAGCCTACCAGCCCCCGCGCCCGCGGACAGGTCACCGGCAGCACTCGTCGGGACATGACCGCTTTCCTGGCCACCCGTCTTTACTGGCAGTACGGTCCCGGGGTACACAGACCGAAGCCAAGTTGGTACGGTTCTCATGTCGGCGGTTTCGAATGGGGGATTCCGAATCGCAAATAAATGTTGGGAGAGACTTTAATGGTGACTTGGGTTGAGAAGAACCGCGTGTATTCGAATGGTGCTGCCGCGGCCGCGGCCGCGGTCGAGATCGACAGTTACGCGAAAGAGAATGGGCTACGGCTCTCGGTGGAATCCCAGCCACGAACCGAGTTGCGCGGCACACGGCAAGTCTTCCTCAAGCGAATCCTCGGCAAGACTGGCGATGCGAAAGGCAAACCCGGCGTGAAGCCTTTTGTAGGGCTCCGGCGCTGAGACGCCGGGCAGAGTTACAGTGGCGCTAGGACGCCGGGCAGAGTTACAGTGGCGCTAGGACGCCTGCGCCCCCCCGTGCCTACGAAACGACCGTGGCGGGCGGCTTTTCCCGTGCTTGAAGTAGCGACACGGGCAGCGCCATCGGTCTCAGAATACGTTTCACCGTCTCCGAGAAGAACCGTTCGCTCTCATAGTGGCCCACCGCGACCACGGGGAACCCCATTTCGCGCGCCTCCCAGAAAAGGTGGTAGCCAAGTTCTCCGGTCAGATAGGCATCCACATCCAGTCCCATCGCGACCGGCAGACAGCTGGAGCCGCTCCCTGTGGAGAGAGCCACACGCCGGATCCGGGTTCGCCGGGGGGGTGTGCTGGCGCGTGCGCCCGTAAATCCGGGAATGCTCTTCGATACGCGCGACAGAAACGCGTCCCAGGGTAGCCCCTTCTCAAAACCGCCGGTCCAGACCGCGTGCGCCAGGTCTCTAAAATCGGCCAACCGGATCAGATCGTAGGCGGGTTCTTCGTAGGGATGGGCCTCGGCCAGAGCGGTCACCACGGGCGAGACACGCCCCGCCGGGACCACCATCTCCAGACGTTGTTCGGCCTCGAACTCCAGGCAACCGGCCTGGCCCGCAAAGGGCTTGGAGCGCTCACCGCCCCGAAAACTTCCGGTCCCGGGATGTGCGAACGAGCAGGTATCGTAGTCGCCGATCCGGCCTGCGCCCGCTCGCGCCAGCGCCTCGCGCACCCTCTCCAAATGGCTCTCTGGAACAAACGTTACGATCTTGAATTCACTAGACTTCGGTGGAGGGAGAACCGGGCTCGGGTCCTGGAGCCCCAGCCTTCTGCACCAGGTCAACCCCATCCCCTGGGGATGCAGATCGAGATTGGTGTGCATCGCGTAGAGGGCGATTCCGGAACGGATGAGACGAGCGGTCAATCGCTCCACCGCGCCACGCTCCGTCAGGCGCTTGAGCGGGCTAAAGATCAGAGGGTGGTGCACCAGCAGGAGTTCCGCGCCCGCCTTCTCCGCCTGATCGATAATCGGGCCGGTCACCTCCAACGCGGTCATCACTTTCGATATGGGCTGGCTGGGGTCTCCAACGTGCAGACCGATGGGGTCGCCCTCCAGAGCCGCCTGGGGCGGGACCGCGCGTTCGAAGATGTGTAGAAGCTCACGGAGTGGAACTGTAGACATGATTCGTAACCCTTCCCCAGATGGCGGTCGCGCGAAGATCGTCTCGCCCGG
>CAYTDF010000286.1:0-6702 GCA_964436365.1 uncultured bacterium
ATACAGAAGGCCGTAACGGCCAGAGAAAGCGTCAGTGGGTATCGTACATACGCGAAGTGTTGCGCCGCTCTGTTTCGGACGGCTATTCCTTTTGAAAAACACGAAAAGAGATTCCACATTAGAGTAGGTCCAAAGGTTGGGGGCAGATGTCTCGTCGGCCGCATTCGGGACAAAACTCACCGGTCCAGATCAGATCGAAAAACGAAGCCACCTCGCGCACCAGACGCGGATCTTCGGACCAGGTTCCGATCTCGAAATTCCGCCGTTCTTCCATTCTTGCACCAAGGCCCGCCCCGGTCCAATTCGCACTGCCCAAATAGACGCCCGCGCCGTCAACGACGATAGCCTTGTAGTGCAGACGCGGACACTGACGCAGTTCGAGCGTCGTTCCCGGGAACGCCCGCTGCCGATAGAGACTCTCCATAAAATAGGACGATGGTTTACCTGCGTGCAAAAAACGCACTTCGAGGCCGTGCGCGCTCCGGCGAGCCAGTTTCTCGATCAGCGATTCATACTGCCCGTTGACTTCAGCCTGGAGATCCTTAGCGTTGGCGGTAGCGATCCAGACAGAGGTCGCCGCGTTCAGCACCCGGTTCAGGATGATCTCATGATACAGATCGATGTTTTCTAGGTAGGTGACCCCAACTTCGAGCGGCATACGGCGTTGCACTCCGTTCTCCGTCCAGCCCAAGGTCTCGCCAGGCATACGGAATGGTGAATACGGCTGCCACGCCCTTCCTGGCGAGTCGCCGTCACTCCCCGGTGGCGAAACTCTCCACCGCCTCGTCGATGCTGTCGTAGACTTTGAAAAGCGCAGGCAGGCGAAAGACCTCGAAAACGCGGCGCACCGACGGCGAGAGCCGGGAGAATCGGATATCCCCTTGGACTTCCTCAAGACGATTGCGCAGCGTCGCGAACAGACCCAGCGCGCTCGTATCGATAAAATCCACGCCTTTCAGGTCCAAAACCAACATCCGTTGACCGTCGTCCAAATCGGACAGTAGCCGTTGCTTCACGCGCCGAACTTCTTCGATATCGAGTTCGCCCGCGATTTCGTAGAGCGCCACCAACCCTCGATCGTCGCGGCGCATGGTGAGGTAAAGTCCGTCCTCTTCCAACATCTCTTCGCCGTGCGAAGGGCTGGGTTTTCCCTCTTCCAATGCCTGGTGAGCCTCGTCCGTGGAATCGAAAAAACGGAGGTTCCTGGTGAAGTCGGGTTCGTTCTCAAAGACACGGGCAGGAGGGCTCTTCGGTTTGACCACCACCGAAAGCCGCGGATGCCCAAGACTGATGAGCACCTCGCTCGCCTCTTGCAGGACCTCGACACCCGCGACATCCAGATCCGACGCCACAGATAGGTCGACGGCGACATCGCAGACGCCCTTCTTGAAGAGACCGAGAAGCGGACGCGTCAGCGTGGACGCCTGTTGACCGATCAACGCGCCTTCAACCCTCACCAAAACAATCTTCCCGTGGCGATAGTAACGAAGCTTAAAACTGGATGTAGCTGTCAAGCGATTCCTCGATCTGTGATGTCGGCCTGCGCGCGGCTCGGAAGTGAATCCAACGGTGCGCCCTGAATCACTTCGGGGGAGCCGCGCTTGGGTGTCAAAAAAGTATAACGCCGTGGAACAACGTAAAGTACCGAGCACGCAACAAAACAAAAGGAAGCCCCGGGATCAGGGGAGAGTCCCGGGGCTGTGGCAGAGAAAAGGGGGGAGGAGAGAGACGTTCAAGGAGCGCGTACGCTCCGTTCACCTAGTTAAACGTCTTGGTGAGCACATGGTTATGCACATTTCAATTTTTTTTCAAAAAAGCCATTCGATGCCCCAGCGGGAGCTCTATTCTCACGCCCCAAGCACTACATATAGACAATACTCGACCAAGCAGCACTGTATACAGTGGCCAAATATCTCTGATCGGTCGTTTCCGGCCTGACTTGACGGGATTGTCGAGCGTGTCGGACCCGGTATCGCCAAGACCGGACCGCCAAAAGCGGACCCGAAGTTACTGCGAAAGATCGGCAATGCTTTGGGGGGGAGACTCCAAGCGCGACTGAAATACTTCCCCAAGAATCCTGCCGTGTAGAAAACGCCAACGCCAGCCCACCCCGGCCGTTTCAGTCGCGCTCCCGTTCGAGGGGATTCCGGGTACTCCAGAGGTCTCGCCTCTCTCCGCCCTTGTACGGTAAACTCAAGCTATGCTTGAACTACCGATCCAACTCGAACCCAAGGATTTTGACTGGCAACGTGTCTACAGCGCGGAGGAATCCCTGGATGGAATTCTCGATAAGCACGCGTGGAAGGTCATGGAGCTGATGTTCGCCCTGGAGCGTATGACGGGTACCGAGGATGGCACGATCGATTTCGATCTGGACACGATCTGGGACATCATCGGCGAAGAACAAGACGCTCTCGATGACGATCCTGAGCAGGCGCACCCGGTGTTGCTCCTCGCGGATGCGATCCCAGAAGTCTATTTCATGGCCTCCCGTCTTCTGCAAGAAGCGGCGGGGATTCTCAATGGCAGCCTCGCTCCGGACGAGGAGGTCACCGAAGAACTGTGGCAACTCAGCGGGCAGCTCTCCCTGTTGCAGCTGCCTATCGTAAGCCTCTGCTCCCTGGTCTGGGAAGATGAACTCGATCTGGGAGTGGAACTCGAAGAGGCCGCCCGGGTGCCGGTCCACGAAAATGCGTCGACCCAGAACACATTCGGCTCCGCTGCCAGCCCCGCCGCGCAACGGTGGCGTACAGCCCTCGCGGCCGCCCCCCGGTTGGGGGAAGCCTTCATGCGCCTCGAAGATTTTCGCGCGGCTTATGAAGCGCTCTTATCGATGAACTCGTTGGACGCCGCGGCCGAAGACGTCTGTATCGAGCTGTTCCGCGCCTGTTCGTTGGCCCAGATAGCCCTTCTTCAGTACTGCCTTCCCGTTGTCGACCGCGGAGAAGAGAACTAATACACCCCCAAAGTGCCGGTCATCCCACAAACATGAAGAGGTGATTGACGACGATGCAATTCGATTACGACGCCCACAACGCGGAAGTCAAAGAAGTCTGGGACGCCTACCGTAAACGTGACCCGATTCGTGTCCCCTGCAACATCGCCATGAATATTCGCATGATTCTGCTCGATCCAAAACAGAATGTCGACGGAGTCCGATTCTATGACTACATGCACGATCCCGAGGTGATGCTCCGGCAGCAACTTCGATTTCAGGAGATGATTCGGACCGAAATGGTCTTCGACCACGAGATGGGTTTGCCGGATGCCTGGCCGATCCATATCGATTACCAGAATGTCTACGAAGCCGCCTATTTCGGCACAGAGGTGCATTACCCCGAAAACAATTGTCCGTGTACGCACGAATGGCTCCATGATGACAACAAATGGGAGATCCTCGACCGAGGCGTGCCCGAACCCATCGACGACGAAGCGACGGGCGGTTGGATGAAACGCTCCTGGGAGTTCTACGAGTACTGGTGCGGTCTTCGCGACAAAGGCTTCGAGTACCGGGGACGCCCCATCGAGCCGAATCCTTGCGGGGAAAACACCGATGGCCCGTTCACCGTGGCCATGAACCTTCGGGGTGGAAATGTCTGTATCGATCTACTCGACGACCCCGAGTATTTTCACGCGCTGCTGTCGCTCATCACAGAGAGCATCATCGTCCGTATCCGCGCGCTTCGCCGGAAGGGGGGACGGCCTCCGAAATCCAAGGAATGGGGCTTTGCGGACGACAGCATTATCCTGCTCTCCAACGCTCAGTTTACGGAGTTCGTGTTGCCCTATCACAAGCGATTGATCGCCGAGTTGGTCGAAGGCGAACGTCCTCTGATCGGCATGCATCTTTGCGGCGACGCACAACGCTACTTCCCTCTCTTAACACGAGAACTCAATGTACAGAACTACGACACCGGCTTTCCCATCGACTTCACTACGCTCCGGCAAGAACTCGGCACGGGAGTCGAGATCGCGGGCGGCCCCACAGTCGATACGCTCTGCCAGGGCCCGGTGGAGACAATTAAAGCGGAAACGAAAAGAATACTTGGCAGTGGCGTCATGGAAGGCGGACGCTTCATCATCAAAGAAGCCAACAACCTCTCACCCTGCACGCCCCCAAACCATGTCCGCGCATTCTACGAAGCTGCGAAGCGTTATGGACAGTACTGAACGTAGCCATCGAACATAACCGTCAAACACAGCCGGAGCCTGATCGACCGACGCAATCTCGGATTTTGATATGCACTGGTCTGCGAAAACTGATACAGTCAGTGGATGCTACTCGACCGCCAGGCGCACGATCTACAATGAATCATTCCGCAGAAAGACATCTCATTCCAGCGCTCTGTTTTTTGACGGTTCTCATATTTGGATGCAAGGTCCAAGTCTACGGTGAGGATGTCTGGTCGGCACGGCTCTATGGGACGAGCGACGGTTTAGCCCATCCGGTCGTGCGGGATACCGCCGAGGCTGGGGATGGAAGTGTCTGGTTTGCTACGTGGGGTGGGGGTGTTTCACGATTCGACGGCCTGGACTGGACGACCTACAATACCGACTCCGGCCTCACAAGCAACATGGTTCGCGTCATTCAGGTTGACAGTACAGGTGGCATTGGGGCCGGAACCCGACAAGGTGTTTCTTATTTTGATGGTCGTCAGTGGAGACGGTTCACAAAAGAAAACAGCCCCGGCTTGGAAGTCGAGTCGATCTTCTCCATCGCACAAGTACGGGGAAATGAGATATGGGTAGGGACGAACGTCGGCCGCGTCTTTGCATGCCGACCAACAGCCGGTTCGATCGAGAAAGTCAAATGGTCTGAAGTGGCACTCCCGAGCCATTCGGATGAGGCGGCCCTATGGAGGATTCTAGAAACCAAAAACGGCGACATCTGGATAGCCCAACAACTTTCGCGGATACTCCGCTTTGACGGAAAGGTCTGGACCAACACCGGGCTCCCTCCCATTGCTCCAGACGTAAGTCCTACTATCTACAAACTTGTCGAGGATACGGACGGCACAATCTGGGCGGCGGCGAGTAAGGGGCTTTATCGGTTCGACGGTCGGGATTGGCGCGCCGAAGAAACCTCCATTACCGAAAGCGTGCCGCTATCACTGCTGATCTTGCCAGACGGAGATATGCTCTTGGGGACTCGGGCGGGGTTGTACCGCCGTCACGAGGACCGTTGGGAGGAAATGGACCTCGAGATAGGAATCCCAAAACCCTATGCGCATTCGATCGCACTGATGGCGGACGACAGCAGTTGGGTCGGGACGCTAGATGGAACTATCCGACTTGGAAGGACGGCTTGGTCGGTATTTCAGACCGCAACGACGGGGGCCCGCTTGTCCTACGCCGTAGCCTTTGCCACCAATCCGGAAAGTGCGCCGGTCGCCGCAGATCGCGACGGTACGTTGGTCCGATTTGACGGGGAAACGTGGAAGCCTCTTGTTCGAACGAGCGAAGCGGGAGCCCGAAGGAAGATACTCCCGCTGAACGGTGACAGGATGCTCCCACTGAACGGTGACAGGCTGACAGTTGCATACATTGACGAAATCGTTCGTTATTCGCTGCCTGGGGGTGACGTCGACAAACGGATCGCTGTACCCGAGGCACTCGCGAGCCAGTCCGTTTTTGAATCATCGTCGGGTGACTTCTGGTTGTATGGTAATGCAGGTCTCTTCCAGTGGCTGGATTCAGAATGGGTGGATTACGGCCAACGGACAGGCCTCGAGTGGAAGTGGGTCGACCGGATGGGGGAAGCGGCAGACGGGAGCCTGTGGATAGCCTATGAGGACCGCGCTGCCCGATTGACGGATGAAAGCGTTCAGTATCTCGATCGGGGGCCGCCCGCTCTACGAGGACGTTCGATCAACATCATCTACGGCACACGCGATGGCGCGGTCTGGCGGGGCACACGAAGCGCGGGGCTGGCTCGCTACGACGGCGAAACGTGGCTGACATTCACCGCCAAGGACGCCCTGCCCAGCAATACGGTTTCCTGTCTCTACGAATCCTCGGACGGCACGCTATGGGTGGGTTCCGGCAACTCCGGAGTCTCTTCGTACCGCGATGGCAGGTGGGTGACCTACACACCCGAGCATGGCTTGCTGAAAGGCAAAATACGGGATATCGGCGAGTATCCTCGCGGCTCTATATGGTTCTCGGTCGAACCTTCCGGGCTATCGCGGTATCAGCCGACGAGTGACGCTCCCGACACAAGTATGCTGGCATACCAAGACGCGATCGTACCCAACGGAATCGGCGTTTTCTCTTTTTCGGGTATCGACACCTGGAAGGAAATACGAAGAAGTCAGCTCAACTATTCCTGGCGCGTCGTCGAACTCCTGAGTGAGCGGACTGTGCTTCCTTGGTCCCCCCACCAAGGAAATACAACCGTCGTTACGACACCGCTCCCACCTGGCCGATACCGCTTCGAGGTGCGGGCCTCCGACAAGGCCCGCAATGTCTATTCAACTCCAGCATCGGTCGAGTTCAAAGTCGATAAGGTGTTCTGGAAGAAACACGGATTCTTGGGACCGTTAGGCCTGCTCATCGGAACGGCTCTGGTTCTGTTATCTGCCGTATATTCGAAACACCGCGCGCTGAGACGCAGTGAATCTCACTTCAGACGCATGACCGAACTATCGCCTCTGCCGATCTCCATCGTGCACCCAGAGAGCGGGTATACCTACTTCAACAAAC
>CAYTDF010000287.1:0-6659 GCA_964436365.1 uncultured bacterium
CGTGGAAGGATTGTCCCCCAGCACAGCCTCCCACTGCGCCTGCGTCACCTCGTATTTCCCAAGGTAGAATCCCTCCGCCAGCGTCACCGCCACAGTGCTCCGGTCCTCGCTCAGGAAATGCTCGCGTCGACCTCGCTCATCCTCAGGCGACCCCATCGTGAACGTTCCCGGTTGGATCAGAACCATGGTCAATGGCGTCGCATCTTCCGGCAGTCTAGCAAGCGGGACCTGTATTTCCTCGAGTTTCGTCTTCGCATTCTTCCCTAGTTTGACAATGTTCGTCTCTTCGTCGTGATGCTCGCCACACGACGACAGAGCCAGCGGCACGGCTAGCAAGAGCAACGAACGTTTCATGGGAACATCTCCAACGCGCCAGGATTCCTTATCGTCTACAACGTTGTCGGTGAGGGTCTACGTAACGCTCTTGAGGATTGGCTGAGGCCGTCTACAGGCGAGGCCGAGCGCTTTCGTATCTCGCCTAAATCAAACCGTTCGAAGTGAAACTTAATCGCTCACGCAAACGTATAGACTATCGTGGGAATTGGGGGTGGAGAGAAAGACGGTTGACAGAATCCCTTCTGCGCGGGGATGCTGACGAGGCAAACGCTTGAGAGGAATGGCATGAGAAATCGGTGGCTGAGAATCCAGGTCGGCACCTGGGTTGCCGCGATGTTGACTCTCCTGATCCTTGGAGTGATTCCGCAGCGTTACATTCCGGAGCGGCTCACGCCGTATAGGGAAGTAAAGGGGAGGTTTACGGGAGAAGCGATCCCGGTGGCGGTTCCAGAGGGCGGGAAGCCCGAGGTGTCGATATCCATCAACATACGGATGGACGAGGGCGTATGCCAGATCGGCCGCGATAGTGGCCAGGGACTGAAGGCATGGCTCTCCATGGGAGATGCCAGCATCCACAACGCGAAAATCCCCGTCGGCAGCAAACTTATTCTCGATCCCCAGGGGCACCCAGGCAGGTACGAACTCATGATGGGCCCGCCACGGCATCTCCTCGCGCCCAAAGGTAGACATTTTCTGCTTCTTCCTGCGGCGATCTCATCGATCTTGGCCCTCATCTTCGCGAATAAACTCCAGGTACTGACCCAAAAACTGGCTAAGAAACAGTTCCTTTTCCTGATAGGCCTATCTGTTCTCTCCGGTGCCGTTCTGTACCCCGTCGCCCACGAGGGCGGCCACCTCATCGCCGGGACACTCTTCGGCGGTACGCCAAATTGGGACCGCGTAGTCTGGACCGGTTTCTCGGGCGAGGAACCACGCGCATCGTTTAGCCATTTGCCCGAAGAAGCGCGACCCTGGATGACCGGCAGCGGCCCTATTGCCCCCACCCTGATCGCCCTGCTGCTGCTCGTACTATGGAGGTGCCTCTCCAGAAGAGCGTCGTGGTACGTATCCGCAACATTGGTCACCGTCCCCATTCTGTTTCTCTTCCCCACCTTGGGGTGCCTGTTTGAACTCCACCGCAACACACACATGGACGCCTTATCGGTCCACTTCGGATTCACAGGGGTTCCACGGGTCCTGTTTTCCTTGAGTCCACTGCTTGTAGCGATTGCCGCTTACATCTGGATCGGTTTGAGGTTCAGGAAATTGAAGAACTCTTCTTCTTTCACGCCCCAAGACGACGAACGGGAACAGACGACTTAGCCTGCACCTGAACGCTCTCGGGGGTGGTATGATCTACGCACCACCCCCATTTTCTTTTCAGGATTCATCCACCTTCATTCCACCGGCGTGATGACCAACCGCACTTCCGGCCGCTCCCCTTCGACCTCGATCGCAATCCGGCGGACTTGCGGATTCGGGACACGCAGTTGAAACTCGCTCGTCTCGAACGTCTCGATCTCCACCGAAGCGTCCCGGGGTTCGTAAGCGACCTCGATCGCGCCCTTCTCGCCTTGAATCCGCAGACGTCCCGGGCTCGGTTTCTCCACATCCGCAAAGGTGATCAGCACTTCTTGAAACGATCCCTTCTCTTGCTTCCATTCCACCCGGTCGGTGAGCGTGAGTCGGCCCGCCCCGTTCCGCTCCAACTCGAAACTCCGCACCAGCGACGCGAGTCCCGCCTTCGGTGGATAGGCCGCCACGATATCCATCACAAATCGGTCGCTTTCATTCGAGGAGGTTCGCTCCAAGATCTTGGCCGCCGCGTCACGGCCCCGCCGCTGCTCCAAGCCGTTCACCAGGGGCACGCTATGCCCGCGCGAAGCGGCCGCGAAAAAGCCGTACCGTTTCGGACCGAAAAAATCGCGCGTATAGATCGGCGCGCCGGGATCCACCAGCAGAGACTCACCTTTCCAGTGCACGACATACCCGCCCACATCGTTATGGTTGTGGTGTTCGGCGTTGTTCCCCGCCTTTGCGCCGAGCATAAAGCCATCCCGGTTCTCGGGCTGCGCCCGCGCCACCAGCCATTCGATACCCCGTAAGAATGTAGAGGCAGGTGTGACCCGAACCTCGCTCGGTGCGACGGGCGGCCCCAGTGACACCGAGAGAAGGGTGTTGAGCAGGTTACTCGGCTGGGGACAGTTCCGAACCTCTTGGTCCCACGCGGTTCTTGCCAGCGCGGGCAGTCGCAACCGCTCCGCCAGCCAATACGCCTGCCAATACGGCAGACGGTAATACGGGGCCGCGTCCGAAAAACTCGGGTACGCACCGGGAGAAAGTTCGGTTCTCACCGGAAACAGCGAGACATTACGAACGTGTTCACCTTCGAGCAGCGAGAGGCGGCCTCCGGTACGACGTTCCAGAGCGGCCGAAGCCTGCACGAAATTCCCGAAGCCGTATCCCCAGTACAGAATCCCCTCGCTGGTCCCACCGTCCCGCCCGAATCCATGCAACGAGTGGAGAATATGGTTCTGCGCGCGGGTCACGATGCGCGCCAGCCGTTCCGCATCGAGCCCCTCTTCCAATCCGAGCGCGGCGCAGATCACACCGCCACAGCAGACCGCGTTCCAGTTACTCGTACCGGTTTGCCAATTAAACCGGACATCCTCATCCAGATACGGTTCGAACACGCGCCGGTCGACCTCGTATCGAATGCGTTCGACCAGCACCGGGTGCAGACGTTCGCCCAGCGTGTGGACCAGGAACGCCAGCTCCTGCGCGACGTGCACCACCCCCAAATCGATCCGATGCACCCCGGGGTGCGGCAAGTCCTCCGTATGCGCGGGAAGTTCCCATGAGGAGGCTTCACACAGCCGCCACGCACGGTTCAACAACGTATCCAGAAACCGCCCCTCGGTCTCCAAACATTCCGCCAACACCAACCCTCCCAGTCCTCGGGAAAGTTTCCGCCATTCTCTCTCGTAGTTCACACGCGTTCCCGTCCGATGAAAATCGAGAAACAGGCTCGCGGGCAGAGTCGGAAGTTCTTTCTGGGTTTCGCTCACCGCGGTGATTGTGAGTTCCGCCACCCAATCGTCGCCCAGCCGCTCCCCGACCGCCACCCAGGCCGCGCGATCTTCGACCGATGGAAACATGCGCGTCCCCCGGCTCTTTTCCAGCACAGAGGAGACCTCTTCCAACGTCCACTTAGGAACGATATCCAAGTCCCCTTCGCTTTGTGCGTACGGTACCGAAGCCGTCAGTATTCCAACCCATGCCATCACGAATAGCGTTCGCATCGTCTCACCTCCATCGCATAATCTCGCCCTCATAAACTGCCCCCGCTCCTGTAGAGTAGCATCCACACAATGCACACCCATGGAGTGCAGCGGCTTCACGGAGGACCTTTTGTTCACGTTTCTCGCAACCGGAACGCTTCTCGGTTTATCGGCGGGGTTCTCTCCCGGACCGCTCTTCGTTTTGGTCTTGTCCGAAACGCTCCGGCATCGCGTCGGCGCGGGTGTACGAGCCGCGCTGGCTCCGCTGGTCACCGATCTCCCCATCGTCATTTTGGCGCTCTATGCCTATTCGCATCTCTCGGAGTTCGAATCGGTTTTGGGGTACGTTTCATTGGCGGGGAGTGGGTTTGTGGCCTACTTGGGGTATACGAGCCTCGTGACCGAGGGGGTCGATCTCACGGTGAGCGACACCGCGCCGCGTTCGCTACAAAAGGGGGTGCTGGTCAATTTCCTGAGTCCCCACCCGTACTTGTTTTGGTTTACCGTCGGCGCGCAGACCACCTTTAAGGCTGCGGCCATCGACTGGTTCGCCCCGGTCGCATTCATGGTCAGTTTTTACGTCTGCCTGGTCGGCTCCAAGATTTTTTTGGCGGTTCTCGCGGGCAAGACGCGCAATTTTTGAAGGGCAAGACCTACATCAACACTATGCGCGTCTTGGGTGGTTTCTTGATCTTCTTCGCACTTCTGCTGTTCCGCGACGCCCTCAATCTCCTCGGATAGCGACAAACACACGCCCTCACCAGCCCAGAACCCGTGTTCCCGAGTGACTGGAGCGAAGCGACAGTTCGTTGCTTTCAAGAAGAGAGCGCAGCGAGGGGCGCGGGTTCCTTATCGAACAACTTCCTCCGCCTCCTCTACTTCCTCGCCTGTCGTTTCTCTTTATTCTTAAGCGGCCACAGTTCGCTCTCCGTCCGTTGTGTACGCATAATCTCGTCGATACGCGCCACCACATCCGGGTGTTGCCGGGCGACGTTGTGCTGTTCGCTGATATCGGTGCGTAGATCGAACAGTTCGACCGGCAGATCGATCCGGTCGTTCCGCACACCTTTCCACGGCCCCATCCGCACCGCCTGGTTGAATCCTCGCTCATGGAACTCCCAATAGAGAAATTCGTGACCTTCCTGCGGTTTGCCCAGCAGCGTGGGAAGCATCGATATCCCGTCGATGCCTTGGGGCGCGGAAGCTCCCGCAAGGTCGCACGCGGTCGGCAAGAAATCCCAAAACGCCCAGGGCTCGTCGCTGGTGCTGTTGGCCTCGATCCGGCCCGGCCAGCGCGCGATCATCGGCACCCGAATCCCGCCGTCGTACAGAGCGCGTTTGATCCCACGCAGGGGGCCGTTGCTGTCGAAGAACTCCGAAAGCGCCCCGCCTTCTTGGTGTGGCCCGTTATCGCTGGTAAAGAGTACGATTGTATCTTCATCCAGGTTCAGCGATTTCAGCAACGTAAAGAGTTGGCCGACATCCCGATCCATCCGCGTGATCATCGCCGCGTGGTTCTTTTGCGGTTGCGGCCAGGGCTCGTTGGAGTAGGGCTCGTCGCTCGGAACCGGCATCCCGCCGTCGTCGCCGCCCTCGTTGAACGCGTGAGGAATCGTGTACGCCAGATAGAGGAAGAACGGTTCATCGCTGCTCTGCCGAACAAAATCGAGCGCCTCGCGCGTAAACAGATCGTGCGAATACGCACCGTTCAGTTCGTATCTCTCCTCGTTCTTCCAAAAATGATCGATATAGTAATCGTGCGCCCGGCCCTGGTTCAGATAGCCGAACCAGGTATCGAATCCTTTCCGGTTAGGAATCCCGCTCGTACCCGGCTCGCCGAGGCCCCACTTGCCCACGATCCCCGTTTTGTACCCGGCTCTCTTCAGGCATTCCGCCACCGTCGTATCTTCGGGCAATAGCGGGTGACGGGCGTTGCCACGAATCCGTGCGTGGCCCGAGTGAAGCCCGGTCATCAGACAGCAGCGCGACGGCGCGCAGACCGTACTCCCCGCATAGCAGTCGGTAAACCGTTTCCCTTCGGCGGCCATACGGTCGATGTTAGGCGTTTGAATCGTCGGCTGCCCATAGCAACCCAGATCCCCATACCCGAGATCGTCGGCCATGATGAAGATGATATTCGGTTTCCGGTCGCGTCCCCACGAAGGTCGTGCGGACAAGCCGCTCGCGGCGGCCAACGTGCCCAACCCGGTCTGCTTCAAGAATGTACGCCTGTCTTGTGCGCTCATGATAAGGGCCTTTCCTAAACGTCGTCCACGAAAGCGGGTCGAACACTTGCGTCGTACTCTTACGTGGGAAGCACCCACGGTTTTCGGTAGTTCGGGTCGCACATCGCGTCGGCCTCGCGGTCTCCGATGATCCGGTCGTTCTCCACATCCCAACGAAGCTTCCGCCCGACCCGGTACGAGATATTCGCCAGTTCGCCGGGTACGCTCGCACGGTGTCCGGTCAGGATGCCCGCGTTCGGTGCCTTACGCGATTTGAGGCAATCGATGAAGTTGCGTTGATGCTGCCCGAGTTCGTCGGAATGGCCGGTCACGACTTCCGTCTGTCCGGCTTCGGGAATGACTTCCATTCCTCCGCGGTTGATCTTCAGCGTTCCTTTGGAGCCGTAGAAGATATTCCCGTAATCCATCCCCATGATCTTGGTGGCGTTGGCGAAACGCACGCGGTAAATGGAGACGAAGTCGTCATACTCGTAAACGCAATCCAGCGTATCCGGGACATCCGTATCGTCCTTCATCCAGTACTTTCCGCCCGAGGCTACAACTGTATTCGGCCCCTCGACCTGCATGAACCAATGCACGAGATCGTGGTGATGGACCGCCCAGTCCGACTGCCAGCCGCCCGCCGTCGCCCAATAGAAGTAGTGCGCCCGGATACGGTTGATATGGTACGGCGCTTTCGGTGCCGGTCCCAGCCAAAAATCCCAATCCAGGCTATCCGGAGGATTGGTAATCGGCGAGTCTGCATAGATGCGCGGGTCCCGGTTTTCCATGTTGAAGGACTCGCACATCGTCACTT
>CAYTDF010000288.1:0-6645 GCA_964436365.1 uncultured bacterium
GCCGCACTTCTAAACCGCCCTCAACACCGCCGCACTTCTCGACCGCCGTTTACAACGATCCGGCGTATCCGGTTTATTACGGCCGTTTCGACGACATGGTGCTTATCTTCATGATGGAGCGTGAACGCGGGGATCAGTTCGTTCCGTATATGTCACCGACCGGGGGCGGATTCAGCAAGGAGTTCGAACGTACGAATCCGGCATGGGACCACCGCTTCTATCTCAGAGGTTTGACGCCCGGGAAACGTACCCTGATCCGCCAGCGGCTCTGCTATAAGCGCTACATCAGCGATGAGGATGTGGTTGCGGAGTACGAGAAGTGGCTCTCTCGGTGAACCCGACCGAAACTACAGATCCACGTCGGCTGTCTCTGTCGCCTGAGCGGCCGCCTTGGCCGCGACACGCTTAATGGTCGAGCCTTGGACGACGATGGAGAAGAGAACGATGACATAGGTCACGGCGAGAATGATGTCTCGTTCCGCTCCTGCGGGGATCGATAGGGCCAAGGCTACGGATATTCCGCCGCGCAGACCGCCCCAGGTCATCACCTTGACGACGCCGGGGCTGAACGAACGCCACCGCCGTAGAACGAAGACCGGCACTCCAACACTCACCCAGCGGGCGGCCAGGGCCAGCAACGCGGTCAGCAGTCCGATCAGCAACAAGGATCCGGAAAACGAAAGCAGTAGCACCTCAAGACCGATCAATACGAACAGCACCATGTTGAGAACGCCGTCGATCAGCTCCCAAAATGTATCCAGGTGTTCCCGTGTTCGGTCGGACATCGCCAGATGGCGGCCTTGATTTCCGATTAACAGACCCGCGACCACGATAGCGATGGGCCCGGATGTGTGCAGCGCCAACGCCAGCGTGTAGCCTCCCATCACCAGTGCCAAGGTGAGCAGTACCTCGACTTGGTAGTTGTCGACACTCTTGAGCAGATGATAGACGAGCCAACCCAGCAGCAGACCGAAAAGCACGCCGCCGACCGCTTCTTCGAGCAGTAGCAGGCTGATGTGTCCGAACGCCAAAGCGTGCCCCTCCACAGCGATCTCGTAGATAACAGTGAAGAGCACGACTCCAACGCCGTCATTGAATAGCGATTCGCCCGAAATCTTGGTGGCCAAGCTCTTGGGCACGTTCGCGCTCTTCAAAATACCGAGGACTGCGATTGGATCGGTCGGTGCGATCAGTGCGCCAAACAGTAAGCAATACGCATAATTAATTCCCTGGTCAAACAACTGTAACAAGAAGTACGTTGCGGTACCCACCATGAAAGTCGAGAGCAGCACGCCGACGGTGGCCAGTGAAGTGATGATGTACTTCTTCTGGGCCAGGTCGTTTAGGTTGATGTGCAGTGCCCCGGCGAACAGCAGGAAACTCAGCATGCCCTGCATGAGGGTCGCGTCGAAATCGATGCGGCTGAGTATGGATCGCGCCGTGTCGAGACCGGCATCCCAGCCCAGTTGTTCGAGCCCGAGCAGTCCTAGCGATGCGATCAGCGCGATGATCATCACTCCGATCGTGGGCGGGAGTTTGAAGAAGCGATGATTGAGATAACTGACGAACGCGGTCAACGCGATCAGCGCGGCGATGACTTGAAAGGAGGTCATTCCGAACCCTCTTAATCCTGTATCCTCGTTTGGAGCGGAGTGCGCTGCAGCGTCACTGTAGCGCTGCTCCTTTGATCGGTGTACAGATCGACCGCGTGCACGGTCCACTGGCCCGGGGGATCGTTATGCGCGAATGGGAGACGGATCCGTTGGCGCTCGCCCGTGACGATGCGTGTACGCTCGAGCCATGATGCGGTGCGGCCTTCGGGCGTTGTGGCCGAAACTCGAATGACGTGTTTCCCTTTCGCGCCGGGGACTCGAATACCGGCTGATAGCACCGAGCCTTGCACAGTCGACTCCGTCTCTAACTCGAGAACCGGTTTCGCTGCGGATTCTGGTAAGAGCGCGAAGAACGCGGCGCGGTGTGGGCGCAGGTAGGTTGCGAACTCCTCCGCTGTGCCGGTCACGGTGCGGCCTTTGAGGTCGCAAACAACTCTGGCCGCTGGCAGATGCACGGTCACATCCCCCTCGTAGGTCCCGAGAAGCGCGAGCAGTTCGATGTCGCCGTTACGCCAGCGCGTGATCTCCACACCTTTTGGAGCCTCACCATTGGGTTTGCGGAGGGTGACCTCGGGCGCAACGCCCGCCGAAGCCAGTATCCCTTCGACTAGCGATTGGGCGGGAGCGTTGTAGATCGGGAAATTCAGCAAGATGGCGCGGCCTTCGCCGAACTCGTTCACGATGCCCACCGGATGGTTCAGACCCCACCAGAAATGAATAGGAAACGCCTGGCCCATCTCTTTGCCGGTTGTTGTGACGACGGTCGGATCGACTCGCATCTGCGGGTAGATTTCCCGACCTTCCCAGTTTCCCCAGCGCATGGAGGCGGTGTGACCGTCGATTTCACCGTTCACGGACATGCGGTCCAGCGAGACGGTATCCCGCTTACCGGTTCGCTCGATGCCGAAGACGTCGTCGAGCGTTCCCGCTTCTAACGGTTTGCAGTGACCGTCATACATGCCGGGGCGCACATCGGCGATGAGTGTTCCGCCGTTCTGCACGAACTCCCGGATCACGCGCGCCTCCTCAGGGCCGATTGCGAACGCCAGAGGCAGGATAAGCACTTTATATCGATCGGATTCGAATTCTCCCAGCCGGAGCATCCGATCGGTCACGTAGCGAAACTGAAGTCCGGCTTCATGGATCGTCTTGTGCCAGAGACCGTGGTCTCGTTTGTAGTTTCCGTAGGAGCGGTTACCGTCAAAGTGCGCGATGTGCGTCGAAGGCATCGAATACAGCATCGCGATCTCATCGGTACGTATTTCGCACTGCATCAGCAACGTCCCCAAGCCATCCCGCACGACCTGCGTATCCTCGAGGAGCGTTTGGGTGGCGGGGAAGGGCATCAAGTTGGGCGATAGGAAGCCGTGGTACCCATCGAGACAGTCCCAGCGCCACCACTGCACTACGTTCATGCCGTTGGTCACCTGCTCCCAATACTTCTGTAACAGGACATCCGCCTCCATCGAATATCCGATCCAGTTTCCGGTTGGGAACCCTGGCGGAGCGAGCGAGCGCACGACCTCATTGGCGGGGCCACCGTACGGTCCAAAATACTCGAGTTCGCGCAGGAACAGATCCAGGTCGCCTCCCTGCCGGGAGCGTGTCGTCAAGCGCCGGAGCGTAAAACTGTCGGTGCCTTCGAATCCTGTCAACGATTTGGGATCGATCTTACGGAACGCTCGAAGGAAGCGTTTGCACCACTGGACGTAGGTGTAACTCTGGAACGCTTGCCGGTCGTACCAGCGCGGATAATTCTCCGCCTGCAGCGCCAGCAGCTCGTCGTTCTTGTCGCCCAGCACGATCTGTTCTTCTCCAGCGCCCTCGCTGTCGGTCCTGTTCTTCTGGAGCCGCTGGGCAAAGAACTCCTTAAACCATCGCGGCGCATTTTCCGCGGGCAGAGCCTCTCCTTCCAAGAGCGTGATGGCATCGAAAGAGGCGTAGCCGGTTCCCCACGAAGCGTTGAGAGCGGCAATTGTCTCGTATTCTCTCTGCAGATATTCCCGATACGCTTGGAGACAATGGGGCCCCAAACACGACGCGCGCACGGCGTTTTCATCGCCCAGCGAGTAGACCAAGACACCGTGTCCGCGGGCGGTGCGGCTGTTCTCGACAACGTTGTTGACGACCGCCTCCATCTTCACGTCATCGTGTACGCATTCACCTTTCAATATGCCTTCTGGGTCCAGCATCGCCGTCACCGTATGGCTGCTCTTGCGGAAACTGGTGGTGTAGGGGACATAGGCCAGTTCGTTCGCGGCCAGCATCGGCGGTGGAGGGCCTCCCTGCAAGATGGCTGTGGCTCCAGACCGCGCCATACTCTGCGCCGCATAGGGCGCAAGGTCGCCCGACGCGTAGTTCCAAACCACGAAATTGAACTGCTCTTGATTCCGTTGGGTTACCCGCAGGAAGGCATAGGCCGAGGCGATCTCGTTCGGCCAGTTCAGAGTGACCGCTTCCACACGCAGGAGCATGGGCATCCACGGTTCGATCTCGAAACTGAATTCCAACGGCGTGTTCTCGACCGACCCGAAATCCTCCGTGGCCAAGATACGTTCGTATTGATCCGTCAGACGAATCTGTACGCGTTCGTAGAGTGCATCGCCTTCGAATCGCACCCTGCCGGTGAACGTTTCGCCGACTTCAACCCAGTCCTTATCGAGTTCCACGGCAGTTATCCGCCGTGTTGAGAGCACCGCAAAGGGCGCTGTCACCCAGTTCTCCATGCCCCTGTCGCTCGTGGCGAAAACCTCGACGCGATACTCCCCCGCGCGCAAGGCTGGGAGTACAAACGTCGCGGGCAGGTTCATGGAGGCCTCCACCGTGCCAAGCAGACGCTTGTGGCCGTCCCAACGGCGGACCTCAACCCGGAGTTCGACTCCCGGGGATGCCGCGTGCCAGTTGACGGTTACCGCTTCTGCGCGGCGTTGCGTTCCGGCGAAGCATTCCTCGGGGACCGTTACCTGTAGCGCGAGACGAGGAGTACGTCCGGCGGCCCACAGCAGGGCTCGTCCCTGCTGCGCCATCTGATAGTCGAACGCTGTCTCCCAGCCTACGCTGTATTCCAGCGGGTCGCGTTTCCGTAGCAGAATGGCGCGGCCTTTACCCACGGAATAGAACGATCCTAACTCCGGTTCCGTGCGGTCCGGCTCACCTGCTTCTGTGCAAAAGAGTGGAGGTTCCTCCGCCCCGACCACGACCAAGCCCGCGCCCCCTCGCACGCGATCGAGTATCAGCGATTGGGCTGCCTCGGGGAGGACGTCTAGCGTGACACGGTCGAAAAAGAACACGTCGTACGGGTTCTTAAGGAGTTGCAGTAAGCGGTTGGTGCCCGCTTGCGGGTCGCCATACCAGCGCGGATTGTTATCGCCGAGGAGGCGGGAGGCGCCTTTCAGATAGTACACTGCGTCGGCTTGCAGATCGAATCGTTGCATTCGTTCCACAATCTCCCGGCCGTCGGTGCTGCCCTGGTACCACGGCGCGAAGAAAAGAGCGCGGACCTTTCCTTCCGCATAGGGCTTCGCCCATTTCGTGTGCGGCGTCTCGAAATCCAACGACAGTTCGTGCTCGACCCCGAGCCGGTCGCCAATGCTTGACGGTGGCGTGGCATAGCCGGGAATCACCTGCACGAGCGCAATGGCGAGAGTGCAGAGAATGAGGACGCGGACGTCCTCGCTCTTCGATTTGTACCGGCGCAGACCGGTGGGCAATACGAATGGGGACATGGGTCGCCTCCTGCTGTACACTTACGCGAGGTGATGGATCAGTGGGTCACCTCTACTCATTCCACGGAATTTCCAGTCCCAACTCACGGGGACTTTTCTTGATGTAGTAGAGATCGAATTCCACCAATCCCTGGCCGTGCGTCTTATCGTACAGGTAAACCTTTGCCGTGTAATCGTTCTCTTTCGAGGGCTGCTCCAGAATAAAGGGGTGCATCGGTCTAGATTGAAGATCGCGGGGGATTACGGTGTATTCGCCTTCGGACAGCGGTCCGGAGAATGTGCTGTCGCGAATAGCCGGCCCGTCCCATCGTAAGTGTTCGATGCGGTATTTGTCGCCTTTGATGACGACGATATCCCGCCCGTCGATCATGGCTTCAAAATGCAGGAACTTTACGGCTTCGTTCGCGTGTTTATTCAGGGTCTGTGCGTAAAGTTCTTGCTGGTGAGTGATGATTCGTTCCAACTCGTCGCGTACCGGCACGGCCGCCAACTTGCGCTCGGCGGCTTCAATATCATCAAGCGCCTGCTCCACGTTCAGCAGCAGCTGGTCGACTCCAAAAAGTCGATAGCTAAAGCCTGGAGCGTTGGTGAAGCGGTCGCGTACGTCGAGCATTCTGCGATGGACATCGGCCAGTGCGGTCCTGTTGGCCGCGGTCGGATCTTCGCGATAGCCAAAATAGGCGAAGGCTGTCCGTACGTAGAGATTATTGGTCTCGATAAGCAACCGGGTCATGTTCAGGGCGTTCTCGAGTTTCTGCGCCAGGGCCGGATCGGCAATCGACGGTTTCACCGCGGCGTACTTCTCGACCATGCTCTTGGCGGTCGAGAGTCCGTGATCCAGATCGTCCAGTGTCTCCACCTTCCACGGTTTACAGCGAAGGTAGATGTCATGGAGGAAACCCATGTGTTCCTTGCCGCCGTCGATGCTGGGATAGCCCTCGGCGGGGAATGTTCCCACGCGCATGTGAATGAAGGAGTTGAACTTGCCATACGAGACCGGCTCGATGTGCAATCCGTATTTGTAGGCGACGGGGGTGAGCATGTAGATTTCGGCCATCTGCCGGGCGGCGGCGCGGCCGAAATGGATGGCGCAGAAATCCTCCGCAATCGTACGGATGTCTTCATCGGGATCCCATGACAGACGGAAAAGAACGTAAGAATAGACGCTCCGCGTAGTCCAGTGTTCGGTCGAAGGGTTCACGAGATATCCCGCGCCGTCCACGTTCGTCGCAGGGTGGCGCAGGATCGATTGAAGACCGGCCTGGAAGTATTGACCGGAAAACGTCGGGAAGACATTGCTGCCTCCG
>CAYTDF010000289.1:0-6643 GCA_964436365.1 uncultured bacterium
CAATAAAAAATACTGGGGTGGGAACACTTCCAATCCAAGCCAATCCCACCCGCCCAACCCTATAAGATGGGCGCGCCCCCCCCAACACACGATTCCCCACCCACGCCCAAAGAGGCGAGCGCGCTGGGTTTGCTGGATGGGTTGCATCCGACTTCGGTGGATGTGGAGAGCGGATTGCGAGTCCGGGGCCAACTGCTCGACAGCTATATTTTGGCCGAATCGTCACGAGGTCTGGTGATCGTCGATCAACACGCGGCGCACGAGCGCATCCGTTTCGAGGAACTGTACGAAGCCTGGAAACGGCGGCGGATCGCCAGCCAGGGTCTTCTCGTCCCTATCACAGTGGACCTCACAGCCTCGGAGATGGGCCTGGTGGAAGAACACCGCGAAGAACTTGGGGCATTCGGTTTGGAAGTCGAAGATTTCGGTGCGGCGACCGTCTCCATCCGCACCCTGCCCCAGGGGGTCGAACTCGATAGCGGCGAGTCGCTCCTGCGAGATCTACTGACCGGTTTCGGCGAAGAGCCGGAGGCGAGCGGGGACGGCGAAGACAGTCAGGCGGTCCGGGCGTTGTATACGGTCGCCTGCCGTTCGGCGGTCAAGTTTGGGGATAGGCTGAGTATTGAGGATATGCAGGCGCTGGTGGACCGTTTGGCGACGGTACCCCGGCGGGATGTGTGTCCGCACGGCCGTCCGGCGATCCTCTCCCTGCAAGAGGTCGATCTGCGGCGGGCGTTCGAGCGAGGGTGACGGATGGAGACCCGAAAACGCACGAGTTTCCGGTTCTATTTCTCGACATTCTTGGCGTGGGCAGCGGTCTTCGCGGGGATTCTGACGATCGCGAGTTGGCTCAACCGGAACCCGCAGATTCTACTCGACGTCGATGCCCGTAGAGTTTCCCGCTATATCGTTCGCGCGCAAGATGCGCTTCGCACGGGCGACTACGAAAGAGCGTTAGCCCTGCTCCCCGCGGGAATCGAGTTCTATGCCGATCTGCGCCAGAAACACGAGGAGACGGATCGATGGGTGATCCAAGAAGCGTACGGCTATGCGGCTCTGGCCAATGCGTACCGGTTGCGCGGCTCTCCAGACGATGACGCGCTCGCGCTGCAAGCGTACGAAAAACTGCACCAGCTCCGCCCGGGCGTCAACGCAGGCCGCTACCTCTATGAATACGGAGAACTATTGACCGCGGGCAGGCGGGCGGAAGAGGCGGAACCGATCCTTCTGGAGGCATTACGGCTCGGCGACGGCGGCTGGGTCCCAGAGATACAGACGTTACGAGCAGAGTACGCGGGAAGGACGGGCGACAGAGATACCTGGATCGATTGCCTTTACGACCTCGCACGCTATACCAACGTTGCACCACCGCTCGAACTGCCAGAGGATTTCCCGGCAACTCGAGATGCGAAATCGGCGTATGTGTGGCTGATGGATGGCGTGGCGCGCATCAAAACGGGGGCGGCCGTCCCCGATCTCGCGGAGCGGGTAAAGCTGTACGAGCAAGCGGAGCCGGAGGATTGGACAACCCGGATGCTGCTGGGCCACCTGCACCTCGGACCGCAACCGGAGGCGGCGTTGCCCATCGAACTTCCGCTAGGCTACAACTACGCACGGCCGGGGGGACAAGACGCGGCAAAAAGACAATTTCGAGTCCCCGGAGGCACGCTGTTCGACTTCTTTATCGACACCCGAATGGGTTCCGTGGAACTTGAACTGGTTGTCTCGGTCGAGTACTTACCGCCCGAAGCGTTGACCCTGACGGTCTGGCTGGATGACGAACTTGGAGGCTCGTTCCCCTTGTCAGTGGCCTATCCCTCCAGCGTCACAGTGGCTGTACCGCAGATCGAAGGACGTCATCGAGCGGCCCTCCGTCTGGATGGGCAACTCGAAGATCCGGAGAACGAGCCTGTGGTCACTCTGCACAAGGCGGCTCTTCGCGCGGCGAAACCGGCGGGGGAGCCCTCGTCATGACCGACCGCGAGACGGGTGCCGAACCGGCGGCGGCCCCGTGCCGATTGGTGGCGGTCATCGGTCCCACGGCGACGGGGAAAACCGATGTGGCGTTGCGTCTCGCCGCCGAGCTGGGCGCACAGATCGTCTGTGTGGATAGCATGCAGGTCTACCGTGGCTTGGATGTGGGCACGGCCAAACCGACACCCGCGGAACAAGCGGCAATCCCCCACCATGGCTTGGACTTAGCGCTCCCGACAGAGCGGTTTCACGCCGGGTGTTTCGCGGAGGCCATGGTCCCGACGATCGAAGAGCTGGGAAAGAAAGGGGTCCCGGTGATCCTCTGCGGCGGGACAGGGCTCTATCTGCGCAGCCTCTTGCAGGGCCTGGACCCCGCACCGAGCCGGGACTCCGAACTCCGGCAAGCCCTGGAACGGCGGGCACGTGAGGAGGGGCCGGAGGCACTACACGTTGAGTTGGCCTCCCTGGACCCCAAGCGGGCGGCCCAACTGCACCCCAACGACACACGCCGCGTGATCCGTGCCCTGGAGATCGCGCGGCTATCGGGGCGACCCCCATCGTCGCTGCATGAGGGTGGGACGCGTGACTGGTCGCGCGACACCCTGCATATCTGCCTCGACCCGGGGCAAGAGACGATTCGGGCGCGCATCAGAGCCCGCCTACGGGTGATGCTGCGTGAGGGCTTGCTGGAAGAGACCGCCTGGCTACTGTCACTGGGGTGGGAGCGAATCACCACCGCGCGCCAGGCTGTGGGGTACAAGGAGTTCGTTCCGTATTTGAAGAAGGCGGCCACGCTCGACGACTCTCTCCTGATGGCGGAGCAGCATACGGCGCGGTTGGCGGCCCGCCAGCGGTCATGGTTTACCCGCCAGGTCGACGCGATATGGTTCGCGGACGGTCAATCGGAGTATGAAAAAATCAAAGAAACGGTCGTAAAACACCTTGTTCCCACCAGTTAAGTGTGGTATTTATGGGGTGAGTACGTGCGAGAATTTCTCGATACGGCTTTTGTATTGTGCCCGACAATGAGTGTCGAGGGCGTCTTTGAGGAGTCTTGTTCGTTTCCCGCGAGGGGGGGCGGTTTTCCACGTGGGCGCTTTCTTTGTGCGCTCGAACAAGGCTTTGGAGCCAGGCTCTAAGTGCCCCGGAGAGGGATGAGTACGGAACGTACTGATGAACATTCAAGATAGTTTTCTCAACCAGGCCCGGAGGGAACGGGCGACGCTAATCGTGCACCTGCTCGATGGCCGCGATCTTCAAGGGAAGGTCTCGGCGTTCGACAACTTCACGATTATCTTGCAGAACGACGAGCTTGACGAGCAGCATCTGATCTACAAGCACTCCGTCGCGACTGTTTCGCCCGGCCCCAAGTCCCGTGTGCGCTGGAACCAGTCGGGAGCGCCGCCCCGTAAACACGAAGATCGGTAGAGAGCTTCGCCCGGCTGAGTCTCGTGGGAAGGTGTGGGCTGATTACGGCCTTCACTGTGAGTATTCTGTTCCCACGTTCGGGGCTGAGGCGGGGTCCAGGTGGCCCTGTGCAAAAACGGTGTCATCCACCACCAAGACTCGTGGTGCGCGAGCGTCCCCCCAGTATCGAGTCGACCGGTAAGGAATGAGCAGACGGCGCTCACATCGACATCGTCCCGAACAGCCTCGCACGCAGGCACGCGAGCAGGCATTGCTGGTTGGACTGCGTGACCCCCGGGAATCCATCCTCCATTTTGAAGCCACAATGGATGAGATGCGCCGATTGGCCGACACCGCGTGCCTGGAGACCGTCGAAACGATCACCCAACCGTTACGCACGGCGCGCGCCTCGACACTTGTGGGCAGCGGTAAGGTGGGGGAGATCAAAGAACGCATCCAGATGGGGGACGTGGATGTGGTGATTGTGGCGCGGGATCTGAGCCCACTGCACCAACGAAACCTGGAACAGGCCCTCGGACGGCGGGTGATCGACCGCACGGAACTGATTCTGGACATCTTCGCGCAACATGCGGTGACACGGGACGGGAAGATTCAAGTGGAGCTGGCACAGCTACGCTATCTGAAACCCCGACTGGTCGGACGCGGTGTGGAACTGTCTCGATTGGGGGGTGGGATCGGAACGCGAGGCCCCGGTGAGACGCAACTGGAAGTCGACCGGAGACGGCTCGACCGGCGTATCCATCAGCTCTCCAAGGAGTGGGAGAAATGCCGGGCGGTGGGCCGCACACAGCGTCGACGCCGTCAACGCGACGGTGTCGTCAACGCCGCCTTGGTGGGGTATACAAACGCCGGGAAGTCGACGCTGTTGAATCGATTGACGAAATCGGATGTTCAGGCGGAGAACCAGCTCTTCTGCACGTTGGATACAACCACACGACGGCTCTTTCTTTCCGGTGGGCCACGCCTGTTGCTATCGGATACGGTGGGATTCATCGAAGAGCTCCCCGCGCCGCTGCTTGCGGCGTTTCGCGCAACGTTGGCGGTTGTCGAGGAAGCCGACGTACTTATTCATGTCATGGATGTCTCGGCGCCGGATACCGAACGGCCCCTGGTGGCGGTGATGGATATTCTTCGCGATCTCGAGGTCGCCGACCGACCGATCTTGACCGTCCTCAACAAGCGCGACCTGGTCGAGGACGACCTGACGATCCGTCGTTTGCAGCGCCAGTGCCCCCCGGCGATTCCCTTCTCCGCGACAAAGGATACGGATACCACTCCGCTCCTGGAGGCCATCACCGATTTGGCCGAACAGAGCGGAAAGTGGGAGCGGGAGCCCGCGCCGCGGGCCGTCGAGCCCTGGGAACAACCTGTAGCTCCCAAGAACGATCTCTAATTGAAAAGCACGGAAGGCCCGGCCATCGGGGGCACTCTACCGCAAGCGACACTTCGTCTGTGCACACGGCAGCGCACTCGCAATCATAACCATCGAGGATGATCGACACCCAAGCCCTCCCGGCCTCGGGTCAGGAAGCGTTGGTTTCCACCGTCGGAATCCATCATCCAGAGTTCCGAAGATTGCCCCACGCGGCTACGGCAAAATGCGAGTTGGCGACCGTCGGGTGACCAAGCCGTGCGAAAATCCCAGACCGAGTCGAGACCGTTCGCGTGAGGATCGCGCCGGGTCAGCGGCGTAACGGTTTGCGTGAGTGGGTTCAGGAGGCAGATATCCGTGCCACCGTTCGCTTCCTCAGGGAAGTATTCACGATTGAAGTGGTTGGTATCCGGGCGACCGGTCTGATACGGCCACGCCGTACGCGAGTTCGGCAAACTCCGCGTATACGTACAGAGCGGCTGCTGGGGAGACCAACAGGGGATATTGGAACCGCTGCCCCTGGTTTTCGGGCCCCCGTACGAAGTGGCAAACCAGTGCTTTTGGCCTTCGGTGACGACGCGATGTTCGGAGCCGTCGGGCCTGCCGATACACACGTCGGCCCAATCGTGCCCGGGATCGGTTCGATGCCGGCAATCGAGGTAGAGAAGCCATTCGCCATCGGGCGACCAACTGGGTCCGAAATAAAGATGGTCGGGATGTCCCGCCACCAAAGTCCGGCCGCTGCCGTCGATGTTCGTGACATAGATCCGGTAGCCATGCGTGCCCGTAGCGTGGAACGCAATTCGTTTCGCATCGGGGCTCAGGTTGATGCAATACGAGAACCCCTCCCCTTCATGCGTCAACGGAGACGGGTCGGTGCCATCCAGATTCATCGTGTACACCCGCTGCTCACCGTCGATCACTGGGTTGACGATGAGACGTTCTTCTCCGGGTAAAAGAGCGCACGGCGGCATGTAGACGGCGGGCGGATCCTCCTTTGCGATCTCGACCATCCGGTTGGTCCGCAGGTCATAAATCCACAGGTGCGAACGGACATCGTGCTCCCAGGTTTTCTCGTCTTCCACGCTCATCAAAATAAGCCGCCGCTTGTCGGTAAAGGCCGGCCCGCACGACCAACCGATCTGTCCCGGCGCGCGGCAATCCAGATACCGTTCGCCCGTTCCATCCGCGGCGATCAGACCGATTCTGGCTCCTCCGGGTGTTTCGCCGCGCGCTGCAAAGAGGATATGGTCACTCGGCGTCTCATTCGACGGGTTGGCGGCGGCCTTCTTGCCTGGAGCACAACCGCTCAGCGTGGAGCCACAGCACAATGCGGCGCACCCCACCGTGCGCCCTGCCAGAAACCTCAGAAAACCTCGCCGCGAGTCCACCATCGTTCCGACACCTCTGTATGGATCTGTCCCATTCTAACTCGACCTCCCCTGCAAGGAAGACCCTGAATCCAGACGCGTGGAAAATACCGCACCGAGTGTCAATAAGAACACACAGCCTCATGCGCGGTCTATTCCTGCATTTCCAACATGCAACCGAAGTGTGACCCGGGCCGCAAATACAGCCTGCAAGGTGATTGATCCGCCGGACAAGTCAGGGTATCATGCACGTTAATTGCAATCCGTCCTCCAGGACAGATGGGTCGAACGGTTCGTACGTTCTGGAGGAGAACAGATGCCTACGGGGTGACCCGGTTGGAAGGAGACACGATGAAATAGATTTTCCGCACAACCAGTATCGCAGTGGCCACGATTATGGTTTTGGCCATGGTTTCCGCGGCACAAGATCCGGAACCGCCGTTCACGTGGAAGGGAAATGGCATTTCCTGGTTCGTCGGCCAAGACGGCGTGAGCGAGA
>CAYTDF010000290.1:0-6620 GCA_964436365.1 uncultured bacterium
GGCAGTAGGCACGATGGACAGAAACACGCTCAAGCGCGCCTTGCTCAATCCGCTGGAGGTAGGGCTGGGAGTCATCGCTTCACGTCGACCCCAATGGCTCCTCCAACGCTATGCCTCCTCCGCACGGAGACAAGGGCTCAGCCAACCTTCTCTTCTGCTTTCCTTTGACTGCGACACCGATCGCGACGCCGAAGTGGCCGAAGAGGTCAATGACCGTCTGGCGGAGACTGGAGTCTATCCTGTCTATGCCGTTCCCGGCAAAAACCTCGAACGAAACGCGACGGTTTATACGCGGATTGCCGAAAAGGGATACGAGTTCATCAATCATGGGTATGCGGATCATGCCTATTGGGACGACGGAGCTCAGGCATACCGAAGCTGCACCTTCTACGACCGGCTCGCACCCGCCGAAGTCGTGGAGGACATCGAGCGGGGACATCGCGTCCATCTGGACCTCTTCGGCAAAGCCCCCACCGGATTTCGCGGACCGCATTTCGGAACCTTCCAGAAGCGGCCGCACCTTCGTCTTCTCCACGAGACACTGCACCGTCTGGACTATCGTTACTCCACCTCGACACTGCCCAACTATGGTTTCATTCATGGTCCCCTACACCGCCCCCGGCAAGGTCTCGTCGAAATCCCCGTCACGGGATGTTTCGACACGCCTCTGATCGTTCTCGATTCGTGGGCTTTTTTCGCCGCTCCGGATCGGCAGTTCGAGAGCCGCGATTACCAAACGCAGCTGCTCAAACTGGTGGACTTCTTCGTAACGCGGGAGCTTCCGTGCCTCTTGAACCTCTATGTCGATCCCTCCCACGTTGCCGAGCGGCTTGAGTTTTTTGAGGCGATACGCCATGCTGCGGAGCGAATGTGTCTCTATTCCAGTTACCGAGAACTGCTCGAATCCGATGCCTAAACGCCTCTTTCTTTTTCATCAGGGTAAGGCCTATCCCCGCGCGGAACGTCTCTTTGCAGACAAGCCTCGCTCGGGCCTCCAGGGAAAGATCAAGAGTCTCTTCCATCTGCTAGAACTGCGCAGGAATCCACGCACGCTGGCATACATGCAGGCTCTCGCGAAGGAGGCCTATCCAGACTGCGCTCCGAACGATATCTGTGCGCTCGAGGAGGGGGACGATCTCCCTGACATCGATTGGAACTCGATCCAAGAGATCGTATTGCTGTGGCCGGATGCGAACGGTACGGGGTGGCGTGGAATCGAACGCCGAGTTTTGGGACACAGAACCGCGACGACGACGGTGACTGCATTAACCGGGAGAAGGCGGAGTTTTGCCCTGAACCGATGGACGTTGTTGTCGTTTCGACTGAGACGCCTACTGGAGAAGACTTTCGCCTTCGAGTTGGCTTTCGTCCTTTTCTTTTGCGTCGCCAGTTCGATCGTAGTCCCCTACGATCTTTTGCGTGGCAGAAGGTAACCATGGCCGAAGAACGGAAAAAAAGTGGCGTTCGCGACTGGTGGGCCGAGGCTCCAATGACTTACGGGGCTCACCACGGCGAGACCGAGTACCGTGACGAACACGGCGCTGCGGACAGAGTCGAACTGGGGACCCGAGACTTCTTCGAGCGGGTTGACAAGACCTTCTACAGTTGGAACCGTCCGCTCCACACAGAAGATGGCTACTTTGCCAAGATCTTCCCCTATGAGCGCTATCGGGGGCGTGAAGTCCTCGAAGTCGGTTGTGGCATGGGAACGATGGCCATGAACTGGTCGCGGCAAGGCGCTCACATCACCGCCGTCGATCTGACGCCGACCGCGATTGCCCAAACCAAGAGACGTTTCGTGTGCCACGGACTGGAGGGTCGCATTGAGGAAGCGGACGCGCGACGCCTGCAGTTCGACGATGACTCCTTCGACTACGCTTACTCTTGGGGGGTGCTGCACCACTCATCGGATCTTCCCCGTTCGATCCAAGAGTTTCTTCGTGTACTCAAACCCGGGGCAGGATTTGGCGTGATGCTCTACAATCGTCAATCCATCCTGTACTGGTATCATGTCCTGTTCCTCGAGGGTTTTCTTCACGCCGAATCCCGTTTCTTGGAACCGCTCCAACTCGCGAGCCGTTACACCGATGGCGACCGCGAAGAAGGAAACCCGCACACCTGGCCGGTGACGCAGAAAGAGATGCAGGCGCTCTTCTCCCCCCACTGCCGCGAACTTGACATTCGTGTCTTGGGGACGGACCTGGAGGGTTGCTTTCAGTTCCTCCTGCCGGGCTTGGCGCAGCGGATTCCTCGTATAATCAAGAAGAGTTGGGCTCGGCGATGGGGATGGAGCCTCTGGATTCACGGTGAGAAACGGTAGCGAGCGGGTCTGTCCATGTGCGGAATTGTCGGCATTCTAGGCCGCGACACAAAGGTCACCGAATCCTGCGTCCAGAGGATGTGTGCCGAGATCACACATCGCGGCCCCGATGACGAGGGGCACTCTCTCCATACGCAATGCGGGTTGGGCATGCGGCGTCTCAGCATCATCGATCTGAACACGGGCCATCAGCCTATTGGAAATGAAGATCGGACCTGCTGGATTGTCTTCAACGGTGAGATCTATAACTACCGGGAGTTGCGAAACGACCTCCAACAGAGAGGCCACCGCTTCTCCACCAAGACGGATACCGAGACGATCCTGCACCTCTACGAAGAACTAGGTGAGCAGTGTGTCGAGAAACTAAATGGCATGTTTGCCATTGCCATCTGGGACACGGCTCGGCAACGGCTCTTCTTGGCGCGAGACCGGATGGGGATCAAACCGCTCTATTACGGCCTTCATGGAGGGTGCTTTCTCTTCGCGTCCGAGATCAAGTCCATCCTCAGTGCCGATGTCATGCCGAGGGAAGTCAATCCGAGAGCCATCTGGGACTATCTCACCTTTCGCTATATCCCGCAGCCGATGACGATATGGAAGGGCATCCACAAGCTCCCTCCAGGACACACCTTATCTCTGGAGCCGCCCTTTGAGCGGCCCGTCACCAAACGCTATTGGGATATTCCCTACCCGGAACACCCTGAAATTCGCACCGAGGCTGAAGACCAGGCGGAGTTCGACTCGCTATTTCTCGATACAGTCAAGCGCAGGCTTATTGCCGATGTGCCGGTCGGGATTCTGCTCAGCGGCGGTTTGGACTCCAGCGCCGTCGCCGCCGCCGTATCCGAAGTCCACAATACGCCTCTGAGCACGTTTTCGGTCGCTTTCGACGACAAAGACGCGTTCAGCGAACTCCCGTACGCACGCGAGGTCGCCCAACGGTACCGAACGGACCATCACGAAATCCAAATCAACCTGCAGGATTTTATCGATTTCCTGCCACAATTCGTCTGGCACACCGATGAGCCTTTGGCCGACCCGGCGTCGGTTCCGCTGTATTTCGTCTCCAAACTGGCCGCGGAGCACGTCAAGGTCGTGCTCTCCGGAGAGGGAGCGGACGAGGTTCTAGCGGGATACACGATGGAAAATCTCTGTGCGTACTGGGACAAGATCCGCGCCTTCCACCGGGTGCCGCGCTGGATTCGCGACGGCTTGCCCCGATCTCTGTTCCAAGCATTGGGGCACACGCGCGGTTGCGAACGCATCGACCGCTTGAACGTCCCGCTCGCCGAGCGAAACCGGCTCCTGCTACCGCACATGACCAATTACTTCTCGACCGAAGAGAAGCGATCTCTCTGGCCGGACGTTGCCGATTTTCGGGACTCGGAAGAGATCGTTGCCGGATACTACGAGAGATCGCAATCCCGGGATCCTCTCAACCAAGTGCTCTACGCGTATTCACAGGACTGGCTCGTCGAGGACCTGCTCATGAAGGCGGACAAGATGACGATGGCCAACTCGATCGAGCTTCGAGTCCCGTTCCTCGACCATCGCATGGTTGAGTGGCTCGCGTCGCGGCCCGCGGAAAGAAAAGTGAGGCCAGAGCCGGGCGGAAAATACACCACGAAATACATGCTCCGGCGCTTTGCTCGCGAGAGATTGCCGGAAACGATTTTGACTCGGGAAAAGAGAGGCTTTCCGGTACCCCTGACGCATTGGGTGCGAGGAGAGCTCGGGACCGTGATGGCCGACAAACTCCTTGCCAAGGACGCCTATGTCTCTTCGCTCTTTCGCCGAGAGAAGCTCAACGAGTTGCTACGAGCGGCGCGGGAATCCAACTCCGCCGCGGAGGTGCAAAGAGTCTGGATCGTCTTTGTGCTGGAGATGTGGGCGCAACGCTGGCTGTGAGGCAAACCATGCCACGGTGTTTGGCGATTTCATGCTACTTCCCTCCTCTGCTTCTGCCGAGGTCCATTCAGGTCCATCGCACGATTCATGGATTGAGCGAGGTGGGCTGGAGACCGACTGTGGTCTGTGGCGAACCGGACACGTTGTACGGAAACCAAGACGCGGCGTTGGAGGGACTCTATCCGCTGACCTACGAACGGTTCCAGGTCAGTGCGGCTCCACTCCTGAACCCCTGGTACATGCGACTCTGTCAGCACGTGCCCTTCGCCGGGCGCTCGCCGGACCGCTACTTGCCGTGGGCGTTGCGGTCGGTCAACGTGATTCGACGAGACCTGAACCGCGATGACTTCGACGCAGTCTGTACATTCGGGAATCCGATGTCGGTGCACGTGGCGGGTGCGATCTTGAAACGTTCTTGGGGATTGCCGTGGATCGCCCACTTCAGCGACCCGTGGGTCGATAATCCGTATGCGGAGCATGACGCTCTAAGCATGTGGATCAATGAAAGGATGGAGTCGATTGCGATCGAGAGGTGCGACGCGGTCGTTTTTACCACCGACGAGACACGCGACCTGGTGTTGAGCAAGTATCGATAGGAGTTAAGTCCTAAAACGTTTTGTATCCCGCAACCTTTAGATGAATAACTGTACCCTAAGGAACATGTTCGAAACGTGACGCTTACGCTACGATCCGTCGGTAATTTCTACGGTCCCCGGACCCCGAGAGTGCTCCTGGAAGCAATTGCAAATCTGGAGAGAGAGGCACCGGAGCTTATCCGTGACTGCCGTTTCGAGTTTATCGGCACTCCACCGGAAGGCGTCGAGCGGCTTCTGGAGGAATACGCGGTCGGCTCCGCCGTGCGATTCTGCCCCCCGGTCGGTTATCTGGAGAGCCTCGAACGCATGAAGAGCGCCGATGTGCTTCTCTTGATCGACGCGTCGGCCGACGTGAGCGTGTTTCTCCCGTCAAAGCTCGTCGACTATCTAGGAGCGGGCCGTCCGATCCTGGGCCTCACGCCGGATCGTGGGGCTTCGGCCGACGTGATCCGGGCCATCGGTGGGACGGTTGTCCCACCCGACAATCCAGATAAGATCGCAACTGCGATACGGCAACTGCATGAGAAGTGGGGTAACGACGATCTGAGAGAGCGGACCGTTTGCGCAGACTGCCATCGGTACACGATCGAGGAAACAACGCGGCAATGGGCCGGAATTCTCAACGGCGTTCGGGCCCTCTCGCAACGACACCAACCGTGAATGTACACAAAAATGAATAGATCTTCTACCATCATAAATCTGATCAAGAAACCTCTGCGTCTGGTTGTCGCGCGCATCACAGACAACGACGCGCACCTCACGACCCTGTTGAAGGAAGTTTTGCTGCGGTATCGATATTTGGTTCTATTGATTATCCTGCTGAACTCCTCTGCGGCAGTCTTCGAGGGAAGCACGATGGGGATTCTCCTGGCTGCGCTGAATGTTCTCATGGGGGAGAACTCGACGGGAGAAGCCTCCACTCTAGAAGCGCTTCAGAATATTTCCGTTGGATTGCGAGAACGTTTCGGTATCGACGGATTGTTTGCGTTCTTGGTCGGGCTGGCCGTCCTCAGCCAACTCCTCCGAAGCGGAACACAGTTTCTCGCCAAAACCGCCACGGCTTTTCTGCAGGCACGAGCCGAGGGCGACCTGCGCTCGCGTGTCTTTCGCCAGTTTCTGTCGATGAGCTACCGGCAGGTCGCGTCCTACAAGATCGGCGACATGGTGAGTTATACGTATCAAACAAGTCACATGGTTAGCTACATCGGCTATCTCAACCTTCTTGTCAGCGATGTCCTGATTCTGATTTCCTATGTCAGCGTACTCGTCTTCCTTTCTTGGCCCATCACACTGGTGGCAATTGCCACGTTGTTCCTGCTCTCGTTATCCATGAATCGTGTGACCCATTACGTTCAACGTGCGGCGACCGCCTTCGTGAAAGCCAGTGTGCGTTTGAGCGAACAGACAATCGAGTATCTCCATGGAATTCGCACCGTTCGAACCTACGCCCGAGAGGAACCCGTTATTCAGATTGTGGACCGTACCGTGGGCAAGAGCATGGTGGCGAATCGGCAGGGCTTGGTCTGGGAAGCCACAATCCTGCCTCTCGTGGAGTGTCTAACCGTCGTCTGTCTCGCCGGGCTTCTGATTGCGTGTTACTTCATGTTGGACATTACGGATCGATCGTGGCTTCCACGGATGGGTGTCTACGTCTTCGTCGTTTACCGTCTGATGCCTCGCGCGGGATCCATCAACACCTGCATCGCGTCGTTGCGGAAGCTGCACCCCGCCGTCAGCCGTGTTGCGGATATCCTTCGCGAGGACGACAAGGAATACACGACTGACGGAGGAAAGCC
>CAYTDF010000291.1:0-6603 GCA_964436365.1 uncultured bacterium
GCGCCCAGAAGGATTGGAGATTGTCAAACAACTGGCTTCAACAGTAGATGTTTTTGTGCAGAACTTTCGTCCCGCTGCGATCCAACGGATGGGATTGAGTCGCGAGACCGATTCGGATATTCGAGGAACTTGAATGCTTGTAACACGCTTAATTGAAATGACTTACGGAGATTTCAGCGCCCCGGCCCAGTCTGGTTCGAGGGTTGCTACTAGGAAGGGAAATGTCTGTCTTGTGGTGGTGAAACGATGATATACGACAAACTCTTCAATACCCCTGCGACCTTGACGCTCAAGAAGGGCATCGAGGGCACGACCCGTCGACACCAGGCGATCACCAACAACATCGCCAACGTGGATACGCCCAATTATCAGCGGGCTACGGTCAGCTTTGAAAAGGCCTTACGCCGCGCACGGCTGGGGCTTGGGTTCCATGGCAACACGCCCCATGAGAGCCACTTCAACATCGGCGGCCCGATGATGCTCGGAATGGTCCGTCCTAAGGTCATCCTCGACAACAACACACGGTTTCGACCGGATCGCAACAACATCAACATTGACGAAGAGGCCGCGGCCCTGGCCAAGAATACCATGGACAACCTCGCCTATACCGAGCTGCTTTCGCGCCGGTATCGCGGGATGACGACGACCATTCGCGAAGCTTCACAGCGGTAAGGGATAGATCATGGGCGCCTATGAAATCAGCGCAACGGGATTAACGGCACAGCGCGTCCGCATGGACGTGATTGCGAACAACATTGCCAACGCGCAAACCATGGTCACCGCCGAGGGCGGGCCTTACAGACGCCGCTATGTGGTTTTCGAAGCCAACGGCCGCGATTTCCACGAGTCTCTCACCACGGCTCGGCGAAGGCTCGGCCGCATCATCGGCGAGGGTGTCAAGGTCAAGAAGATTATTGAGGATCAGACCTCCGGGGCTTTCATGAAGTACTACGATCCCGGGCATCCTTTCGCCGACAGCACCGGCATGGTGCTACGGCCCAACATCAACGTCGTGCAGGAAATGGTCAACATGATGGAGGCACAGCGCGCCTACGAGGCCAATGTGACCGCCCTTAGCAATTCAAAGGAAGTCGCCCAGAAAGCACTGACCATCGGTCAGTGATCGCCGTGAGCCGAACTCTCTCGCACTCGATTCGTCAGTTCGGTATGACCGTTATCACCCAAGATTAGGTCAGCTCCACAGGGAAAACGGCAATGGCCAACGTCTTTACCGGCAAAATCGGCCCGGATGGACCGTCTGCAATGGGAAGCGGTTCGCCCCGTTCTCCGCGTTTGACGCGCCCCGACCCGGACGTGGATGGTCCCGCGTTCCACGACGTTCTCAAGCGTTCCCTAAATGAGGTGATCAATTTGCAGACAACAGCCGGAAAGAAGACAGAGGACCTCGTCACCGGCGATATTGAGGATATTCATGAAGTCATGATCGCTGTCGAGGAGGCGGGAATCGCGTTTCAACTCACGATGCAGGTTCGCAATCAGATCATGCGTGCCTACCAGGAACTGATGCGCATGCAGATATAGGAACAATCCGATAGCGGCTCGAGAAGACGTTTGAGCCGCAAAGACACGGCCGGAGTGCCGCGTCTCACCATGGCCACGGAAGGCGGCGGGTAGAGAAAACTCTCTACCCGAATTACGTGTTGGTGAGGGCCATGAGCAGAATCCCGAGACCGTCGTTGCGAAATATCGTCGCCACAGGAAGCCTCTATCTCGCCTTCGCGCTTTTGATCTACGAAGGCATCGGACTCGTACACGAGCCCTACGCGCACCTGCTTTCTTCCAATGACCGCCCCCACATCGAGCGGGTCGCGGCGGCGTTGCAGGCCATGCCCGGAACCGACTTCTACCAATCCACCACTTCACTTTACGTTCCCGTTTCGAATCGTGCCCAGCTTCGCATGAAACTCGTCGAACGGGACCTGTTGCGTACCTCTGCCGGAGAGCCTGTCGAACTGGTCCATCCCCGCTATTTGGATTGGGAAGGCCGTCTGCGCGACCACGGCTATCTCGAACGTGTAAAAGACGAAATCGAAGCCACCCTCGAGGAGTACCTCGGCGGTGATGGAGATAGCGTCAGAATTGATATGGAATTCGAATTTAGGCCAAGGAAACCGGTTCCCGATTTGTCGACACCGGATACCGCTTAGCAATCTGCATCGAGGGAAGACATCATGAGCGAATTACCAGCAAACATCCAAGAACGGACACCACGTAATTTGAGAGCTTTCTGGAACCGGCAACGTCTCTTTTTTGCCGTGGCATTTCTCCTGGGGTGCGGCCTTGTCGCTGCCGGGTTGAAGGTGGCCTCGACGCCGGACAAAGCCCGTTTGGTGAGCAGCCAGGACAAAGCGTTTCTGGGCAAAGTTTCAACCGCCCTCGACGAGATGGGCTACGAGTACGAAGTCAGCGGCTCGTCGATCGCGGCCAACGCCGATGAAGTGGACATGATCCGCATCAAACTCGCCCAGCAAGAGATCATCGGCGCTCAAAAAGGGATGAGATACAAACTCTTCGATGCGACTCGTTTGGGCATGACTACCCGCGAGTTCGATCTGCAGCTCAAGCGCGCTCTAGAGGAGGAGATGGCCACCACGATTCGGATCGGGTCGAATTACGACCGGGTCATGGTCTACATCCGCATGAAGGAAGACTCGATCTTCACCGAGGATAAAGTCTCCCCCAGTGCTGCCGTGAAGATCTCCACGCCCCGCTCGGTCGGCCAGCAAGAGATAATCGGCATTCAGAACTTGATCGCCAGTGGCGTTCCCGGTCTGGAACCTCAACGCGTCGCCGTGCACGACAAGAACAACCGGCTGCTTGCGGGCCTAGTTGGCGCAGACTCCACCGCGTCGATCGTCGGTCCGGAAGAGATTCTTCGGCAAGACAAACTCCGGCTGCTGAAGGAAGCGGAATTCGAGGATAGGATCAACGGGCTGCTCGAAGAGACTATCGGGCCGGGAAACCATGACGTGATGGTTTCCCTGGACTTTGATTGGGAAATTCGAGAGATCGAGGAGCAGGTCGTCGACCCATTGAATCAGACCGAGGTCTCGGGCAAGACCTACACCGAAACCAGCAAGAGCGCCAACATCGCGGGCGAACCCGGTGTGGATGCCAACGTTCAGGTTGTCGGCATCGGAGTCGGGGGAGCGGATACCGTCGGTACCGAAATCTCCGACGAAATCCACAACTATGTTTTCACCAGGGTACTAACCAAGACTACCGAGGAAGTTGGTAAGATTACTGACATGCGGGTTGGCGTTGCCGTTGGTCGCAAACTCGAACGGCGAGCGGAGATGAATTACGAAAGAGAGATCGCCCGGAAACTCGAGATGATCGTTGGCCCCGGACATTGTCGTGTGACCGTCGTTTTGAAATCAGCCAAAGAAACGCCAGCGAGCGCTTTGCTGGAGGTCGACCCCGAAACGCAAGTTGAAGTCTCGGGCAAGACCTACACCGAAACTAGCAAGAGCGCCAACATTCAGGGCGAGCCTGGTGTGGCTACAAGCGTTCAGGACACGAGAACAACGATGGCTCTCACCCGCGCAAATAAAGCCGAAACAACCACGACCGCACTGAGCCGCGCCCGCTAAGCCGAGCACCGGAAACAATGAGAACCTGAGAGCGACAGCAGCCAACGATTCGCGACGCAGACCGAAGTAAACTATCATGGCCGATTTTTGGAATAACTTACGAGAACACGTCTCACGAGTTTGGGAGAGTCTCTCGAACCAGCAACGTGTCATGTTCGTCGGAGCGCCTTCGCTGGTCTTCCTCCTCCTGGTCGTCGTCCTGGTCATGGCTTCCAGCCCGGCTCAGGACAATGTGGTGAGCAGCCAGGACAAAGCGTTCTTGGGCAAAGTCTCCACCGCACTCGATGAGATGGGTTACGAGTACGAAGTCAGCGGGCAGGCGATCACGGCCAACGCCGACGAAGTGGAAATGATCCAAATCAAACTCGCCCAGCAAGATATTATTGGCGCCCAAGAAGGGATGGGCTACAAGCTCTTCGATGCCACTCGCCTGGGCATGACCACTCGCGAGTTCGATCTGCAGCTCAAGCGCGCCTTAGAGGAGGAGATGGCCACCACCATTCGGCTCGGCTCGAGGTACGACCGGGTCAAGGTCTCCATCAGCATGAAGGAAGACTCGATCTTCACCGAGGATGAAACCCCACCTACCGCCTCCGTGAAGGTCTCCGCTACACGCAACATCAGCAAGGAAGAGGTGACGGGCATTCAGAACCTGGTCGCCAGCGGCGTTCCCGGTCTGGACCCTCAGAACGTCAGCGTGCACGACAAGAACAATAAACTACTTTCCGATAGCACTGGATCTCCAGACAGCTCCGTGGAGATCGCCAATACGCAAGACGCTCTCAAGCGGCAGAAGGAAAAACAATACGCCGAAAAGATCAGCGGGTTGTTTTCAAAGACCGTCGGCTCCGGAAACTACGAAGTGGTGGTCGAGCTGACACTCGATTGGGAAATACGAGAGATCGAGGAGCAGGCCGTCGATCCCGAGACCCAAACTGAGGTCTCCGGCAAGACCTACACCGAGACCAGCAAGAGCGCCAACATCGCGGGCGAACCCGGTGTGGATGCCAACGTTCAGGATGCCGGTATCGGAGCCGGGGGAGCGGATACCGTCGGTACCGAAATTTCCGACGAAATCCACAACTATGTTTTCACCAGGATCCTGACCAAGACCACTGAGGAAGTCGGTGAGATTGTCAACGTGCACATCGCCGTCATTGTCGATTACAAACTCGATGAGGATGACGAATTCGTCCCCAGAGAAGATACAGAACTTCTGCGGTTCCAGAAATCGATTATCGATGGACTCGGGCTTAAAGTCGACAGCGATGCCAACGTCGCCGCGACGGATACCTGCAGCGTAGAGTGCATCGAGTTCGATCGAGAGAGTGAGAAGTACGATATTCGCCAAGAGCGCATCGAGCGCATTCAGCGGATAATCTTGCAGTACATCTTGCCGATGGTCGTGCTTTTCGCCATCTTCTGGCTCCTGTACAAGTATCTCCAGAAGGCGTTCGCTCCGAAACCGATCGAAGAGGAGCAGATGGAGGAGGTTCCCATCGAGCCGGTCACAGAGAGTCGAGAACTCTCGCTCGCTCAGCTGGGACTTGCGGAGTTCGGAGATATTGCCAGCCTCCCGGCCGAGGAGCAGCGGCGGCTCAAGATGCAGGAGCACGTTATTCATTACGCGCAAGAAAAACCCGAGGAGGTTGCGGCGATCATCAAAGCCTGGCTCACATCCTAAGAGCCCGCCGCAGGCGATACACTATAACTGGGAGTCAAGACCGTGGTTCGAAAAAAGACCAGTGCCGAGGGGCTCGCCAAATTGGCCCAAATGGTCAAGAACATGCCGGGCATGGATGCCAAGAAGATCATGGCCGGGCTGGGCGCGGCCGACCCCGAGGTCGGTTCGATGATGAAGCGTCTCGTCTTCACTTTCGACGATATCAAACGGTTGGATGACCGCTCGCTGGCGGTCTTGGCCCGCGCCGTCGAACGTCGCACCATGGCCATGTCGTTGAAGGGCGAGCCGGAGGAGTTTCGAACTCGGATCTATCGGGCGTTGACCGACCGTGGCGGCTTGCTGCTGCGCGATGAAGTCGACGATCTCGGACGCCAACCGGCGAGCAAGGTGGGGGAAGTGCAGAAGATCGTCGCCACAACAGCGGAAGCGCTTGGCGCGCGTGGCGATATCGTTCTTCCCGAGGAGCGTTTGTAAGATGACCGTACGTGTTTTTGTGGCTTCCCCGCTGGGATTTGCGGAGAGCACGCGTACTTTTACCGAGCGATTGCTCGATGTATTGCGCGCTTCGGGAGTTGAGCCGATCGATCCCTGGGCGCTCTCTCACGATCTTGAGGACGAGTTGAAGCGTGCCGGAGAGATCCCCAACCGAGAGGAGAGATGCGATACGCTCCATCGACTCTCGATGCGGATTGCCGAACGCAACCATGCCGCGTTGGCGTCATGCGACGGTCTATTGGCGGTTCTCGACGGTGTCGATGTCGACCCCGGAACGGCCAGTGAAATCGGATGTGCGTTCGCGCTCGGCGGGAAGATCATCCATGGGTACCGGGGAGATTTTCGTGCCCTCGGCGAACATGAAGGCGTCGCGGTCAATCTGCAGGTTCAGTATTGGATCGAGCGCAGTGGGGGGCGAATCGTGAACGCTCTCGAGGATATTCGAGCGCTCCGATTCGCAAACGGGACGGAGCGCCAAGCGAAAGGTTGAGGACGAGTATGGCCCGAGTGATCAAAGCGCCCAATGTGGCTGTTGAGGGCGGTTACAATATCATCGACCGGAACGTGACTCTCCAGGAAGCGGAGAACCGCGCTCGCAGCATTATGGCCGACGCCCGGAACCAGGAGAAGACCATCCTGGACACGGCCTCTGCCGAGGCCGAGAAGATCATCGCGAATGCGCAGGCCGAGGGCGAACAAGCCCGCAAGGAGACTGAGAACCTGATCAGTGGCATCGTCGCCAACGCTGAGGAAGAAGGCACGCAACGGGGAATCCAGCAAGGATTGACCGAAGCCAAAGAGCAGACCGCT
>CAYTDF010000292.1:0-6565 GCA_964436365.1 uncultured bacterium
CCCCGAGGACGATGCCTTTCGAGATAGGTCATGAAGTGCATCGTCTCGATCACATCGGCGTGCGCCTCCAGCTGAGTGAAGAACTGTTCGAGCCAACCCTCCTCCCAAATAGGTGCGTAGGTTCCCGGCCATATCCCGAACTTCTCCCCATCGTCGGCCATGACGAGAACGTTCTCCCCTTTCGGCGAGGCGAACGATCGAATGTAGTCGATGGCCTTTTCGACCGCATCGAATGGAATCAGATACCGGAGACGCTCCGAGGTCGGGAAGACGATCAGATCGGCTCCCTGCTCTTCAGTCACGTACGGACCGGTCAGCTGCTCGTCATGAAGACCGTTGATCTTGAAATGAGCGTCGTCCAGCGGAAGGAAACGGATCCCCGCTTCCACCAACGCGGCGGGAAAATGGGGTTCCCAAACTCGCTCGGCAACCCACATGCCGGGCGCGGGAGGACGACCGATGCGATCGGTCAGCCACGCATTCATTTTCTGGATCTGGCCAACCTTGTCACGGTCGGGAATCGCGCAGAGGATCGGCTCGTAGAAAGCGCCAGTGAGAAACTCAACCTGTCCCCGCTCGACAAGTTCTCTGTAGCGGTCCAGCAAATCCGGGTGCGTCATGTCCAACCATTCAAGGAGAGTGCCGGTGAAGTGTTGAGAGACCTTCACTTGCGGATGACGCTCCAGCAGCTCGAGCATGGGCAGGTAACTCCGCTGGTAGGCTTCTTCGAGAATATGGTCGAAGTTGCCCTCCGGTTGATGATTGTGAAGACAGAAAACAAAGGAAGTCTTGTCCGGCATGGTAGCCTCCAGATCGGATTGCACCCGCGCACCTGGCTCCGGCGGAGCCAGGGAGGTAAAGTTGTCTCATAGCACGCATCATCCCATAGGCTCGGTCTGCAAGCATGGGAGCATGCGAGTCCGTGCATCTTAGCCCTTTATGAGGAGAAGGTTTATAGTGTCTCCCATAGGGAATGACCGATTGAAAAACAGAAGGAACGCTCTCACGATGCGGATACCCCGAATCACAATCTCAGGAGCACGCGGCATCGTCGGTGAGGACATGACCGCAATGTCGGCACAACACCTGGCCCAGGTCTTCGGCGGTCTGCTCGATCCGGGAACCGTGGTCGTTGGGTGTGACGGCCGTCCATCAGGACCGATGTTTCTGAACGCGGTCACAGCGGGCCTGATCGCCTCGGGCCGGGATGTCGTCGACCTGCGGGGGGCTCCCACCCCTACCGTGGGTCTGTTCATCCGTCACATCGGCGCGGCCGGAGGGGTCATGGTTACGGCGAGCCACAATCCCCTGCCCTACAACGGACTGAAATTCTACACCTCGGACGGAGGTTTCGTCGCGCCCGAGACCATTGAAAGACTGAAGAGCGGCGTGAATGAAGGCGACCTCAGCCACATACGGGCGGGTGAGGGGAAGTGGCCCTCCTATCGAGTGATGGATAAGGAAGCGCTCGAGTTGCACATCGCACGGTGTGTGGAACACGTCGACACGCCAGCCGTCGCCGCACGAAACCTGAGGGTTGTTGTCGACGGTTGCCGGTCGGTTGGCGGAACCTATGTCCCCGCTCTTCTCCGACGGCTGGGATGTCATGTGGATGAGATTGACTGCGAGCCGGACGGTGCCTTCACGCGAGTGCTGGAGCCGCTAGCCGAGAATCTGGTGGAGTTCGGAAAGAGTGTGGTGCAGCGGGGCGCGGACATGGGTGTAGCGGTCGATCCCGATGCCGACCGCGTGCATTTTGTCGACGAAACCGGGGCTCCGATCGGCGAGGAGACGGGTCTGGCCTTGGTTATCGATCACGTCTTGTCCTGCGGAGAAACGGGACCGGTGGCAATCAACTCGTGTACGACCCAACGTGTGGAGGCCGTCGCCCAAAGACACAGTGTCCCCGTGTATCGCTCGGCTGTGGGAGAGCTCAACGTTGTCGAAGAGATGCGGCGGCATGGCTCGCCCATCGGTGGCGAGGGCAACGGCGGAGTCATGTACCCGAAGATTCATGCCGGGCGCGACGCGATGGCCGGGACAACCCTGATGATCGACTCCTTGGTGCGGAGCCGAAAGAGACTCTCCGCTCTTGCTGCGGAGCTTCCACCGAGTTTCATGTTGAAAGATAAGGTAGAGCTCCAGGGACCTCCGCCAGAGGATTGGAAGGAGCGCGTGCGAGATTTGGTCGTCAATGCCGACGTGGACGACACCGACGGTGTGCGTTTCGTCCTCCCGGGGCGCTGGGTTTCCGTGCGCCTGAGCAACACAGAGCCGATTATCCGCTTGATTGCCGAGGCGGAATCACAGGAGGACGTTAAAGAGTTGATGCGCGACGTGAAATCGGAGATTTGCAGGCTGATCTAGGCGGAACACCCGCCCGCCCAGAGCCATCGCGGGTGGATTGAGTGTGGCTTGACTTACCGGACGGTCCTCGTTAGTTTCGTCTCTCCGTCGCCCTGCGGGACGACGCTACACGTTGTTATTGGCCCTATCGTCTAGGGGTTAGGACGCAGGACTCTCATTCCTGAAGCCCGGGTTCGATTCCCGGTAGGGCCATTACCTAAACCACTTAAAAGACAAGACTTACAGCACCCGCCGCACGGCGGGTTTTTTGCTTTTCGACTTCGTGTCACCTATGCGTCACCACGGAAACGTCATCCAGGGCGCTTGTCCCCACGGGCTTTTTTGTTGTTTCAACCTTGAACAAGAAATGCGTCGATCCCGGGTCAATCGGCCGTGGCCGCCGCGGTGTTATGCCGAGATTTGACGTACGTTTGGCAGGAAGAGACAAACAGACGCCCTCGGTGTTCGCTTCCACGGTTGCGGCCGGGGAGATGGGGCGGTCCTACAGACTCCGCTTGATCGGGTCACTTTCGCCCAAGCGTCACGGCCACTCCCGCACAAGGCGGAGACCGATACCGGCGCTGCCATTGCTACTTGGTGTGTAGGTGTGGCGTGATGCCGACCGGTTCCCCCAGCTGCCACCCCAGTTTCCCCCTCGTACTACCCGCCACTGGCCCGGCGTAAGACCTTGTGGATCAACCTGTGAACCACGGGCGTAAGGGTCCTGCCACCAATCCGAGCACCACTCATAGACGTTCCCGTGCATGTTGTGCAAGCCCCATGGATTCGGTAACTTCGACCCCACTTCCTTTGTACCGTATTCGTCGTCGTTGCCACTCCACCACATATACTCGTCCATCAGAGCACAGTAATTATAAAGGTCGGGACACTCCAGCGCGTCCCCAAACGAAAAACTGGTATCTGTCCCCGCCCGACAGGCATACTCCCACTCCGCCTCCGTCGGCAAACGGAACGTCCCTTGCCCCAGTCCGTTCAACCGCTCGATGAAGGCTTGGCAGTCGTCCCAACTCACGTAGTACACCGGGTAGTCATCGCCAACACCGTACGTCCTACTGCTGCCGTGGGCCGCTAAACTATCCGTGGAGGGATTGCTCCCCATCACCGCCTCCCACTGCGCCTGCGTTACTTCGTACTTCCCGAGGTAAAACGGCTGCGTGAGCGTCACCTCGTGCGGTGGCCACTCCCATGAGTCTTGTCGCCCACGCTCATCGGGCGGAGAACCCATCGTGAACGTCCCGAACTGTATAAACACCATCTCCAGTGGCCTCGCGCCTTCTGCTAGACCTGGCAGCGTGACTATGGACGGATCTGTGATCTCAGGTCCTTGGAAAAACCGCACTTGATCGATGTGCGCCACGTCCTGGCCGTAGCCGTTGGAGAAGTCTTTCGTATACGTCCAACGTAGCGTGTGGGTACCTGACTCCACACTATACCAAACCAGCGCCCAAGGAACGTCACCCGACCATCGGCCCTTCTCCTCGTCATCAATTGAAAAACTCAGATAGTCGTATTCCGCCTCGCAGCTGACGCTTTGCAGAAAAGAAATGAATCCCACTTGTGTCGGTAGAACCGTGATCGTGGTTTCCAAGGTTGTGCTCTGCCCGTCGGTAACCTGCCCCGAGCGGGCGGAAAACAGACCTTCTCCAGCACTCTCCGAGGTTACCGTCCACCCCACATCAGAAGGCGGACTCCAGACAGAACGTGCGAGATAACCTTCCTCGAAGCCGTCGACCACATCCAGGTTCGCGGTGACGGTCTCCGTGAGAAGAACCACATCGTCGATGTATGCGGCATCCTCTCCGTTCTTGATTTGTCCGTCCTTGGCGAATGTCCAACGTAGCGTGTGGGTTCCCGGCTCGATGGCATACCGCACTTGTTCCCAAGGAACCTCTCCCGACCATCGCTCCTGTAGAACGTCGTCGATGTAGAAACTCAAGAAATCTTGGTCTGCTTCGGTACTCACCCGGCGCTGAAAGACGAGTGCGGCTCCTCGCCAGTCCGCCGTCACAGATACAAGAATCTCAATCGTGGAACTCTGACCGTCGAAAATTCTCCCAGAGCGGGTGCAGAAGTTTCCGCTGGCGGCGTCATCCGCCGTAACGAACCATCCCCGGTCGTCCGCTGTGGACCACGCGGTGCTTAGCAAGTCCCCACTCTCAAAACCGTCATCCAAGCCCGGGCCGGGCGTTGTCGTCTCGGTGGGGGTCGGGGTGAGCGTCGGCGTGGGGGTAAAGGTTGGAGTCGGTGACGGCGTCACAGTATTCGTCGCCGTTTGCGTTGGCGTCTGTGTCGGTGTGGATGTGGATGTGGGGCTGGGCGTCGGCGTGGGGGTAAACGTCGGTGTCGGGGTGAAGGACGGCGTTGGCGTATGGGTCAGTGTTGGGGTGGACGTGAGGGTAGGTGTCGCATACAACTCGATCAACACCCACAGCCGGACCGTCCCGTCTTCGCTTCCGCTCAAGCCTTTATTGCCGCCGGGAGAGAAGGCCACTGCATTCACAGGAGCCGAGTGATCTTCGAAAGTACGTCTCACTGTTCCTGTCTCGGCGCGCCACAGTTTCACCGTGTGATCTTCACCCGCTGTCAGTACCCAAGCGTCGTCCGGCGAGAGAGCCAGCGCGCGCACGGCGGAGGCATGGTCTTGCCAGATGCCAATCGTCTCTCCATTTGAGGTATCCCACAGTCTCACCGTGCCATCGGCGCTGGCGGTGAACACTCGCTGACCGTCCGAAGAGAGCGCGACACCAGTCACGCCACCCGAATGGCCGATAAAGGAGTGGATCGCCTCGCCCGTCTCTCGATTCCAGAGTGTCGCGGTCCAATCTGCGCTTCCGGTCAGGACTTGTTGACCATCGGAAGAGAAGGCCACGGATGTCACGTCTTCACGATGCCCCGTGAATACTCGGATTTCTTTGCCGGACTTCACCCGCCACAGCCGAGCGTTATCGTCCCCGCCGCCGGTGAGCACTTCCTCGCCGCTGGGTGAGAACACCGCAGACAGGACCGGGGCCTTGTGCCTTGTGAACTTCCGCAGGTATCGGCCACTGGGAGCGTCCCACACCCGCGCGGTCTTGTCCAAACTGGCAGTCACGACACGAGTCGCCCCGGGAGAGATCGCAGCGGCCCTAAGAGCGCCTTTATGCCCGGAGAAGACTGTCAGGAGTTCACCGGTCGTCGCGTCCCAGAGTTTCGCCGTCCTGTCCTCGCCAGCCGTCAGGAAGGAAGTTCCGTCTTGCGAGAAGGCAACGGACGTCACACCTGACTCATGGCCCTCGACACTCATCGGTGTCGCGGTGGGCACCGGCGTTTCTGTGTGTGTTGGTGTTGGCGTCGGTGTGTCGGCGACAGGAACGCCCAGTAACTCGCCCACTCGATCCCGTGTGAGGCTGTTGAGCGGTATGACAGTGATCTCGTCCACGTAAACGGTCGTCGAGACATCGGTGTCGGTATTCGCTGTCGAGACGATCTGAAACCCGGGCATGAGAGTGTCATCGTCCGGGTTGTAGATGACTCGTATCGTGTGCCAGCCGCCCGTGTACTTCTCTCCGCTCGCGGGCAGGTTGGCCATCATCGAGTAATCGGGAAGGTTCATCGCCACCAGGGCCAGACCGACGTCCGGTCCCATGCACCAGATCGTGCACTCAACCAGCACTTCACCAGGACCTGTCTCGATCACTGGGCCGTAGAAGACGAGCCCCTCGTCGGCGTTCAACGTCACCGTCAGCCCTTGCGCCGGTTCCCCATTCCGCACGGGCACAGAGCCGAACGAGTGCTCCGGCAGGCTGTACTCCCCGGGCGAGTCGATGGTCAAACCTTCATCGGTACCCAGATTGATCGTGACTGGCTCTTGAGCGGTACACAACGACGCAATCAGCACCACGGCAAAGAGAACGACAATCGGTTTCATAGAGAATCTCCAACGCACCGGAATTCAGCTATCATCCCCAGAACACGGGGGGCTGTAAAGCCCGTGGATCGCCGTCACGGGGCTTTGTTCGTTGGGGTATACCAAACCCGTGCCGACCCCCGTGATCGTTGCTGAGACGCGGCGTGTGAGGCTTATCTTGGGAAACATAGTAGGGTTAAACCCGGTTGACACGCGGGGCGTCGCCCTGGATGATGGGCTCTTCATTCCAATCTAAACCCGGATTTCCCAGGTAGCTTTTGCATCCGTGTGTGATAGAATGCATTTGAGCCT
>CAYTDF010000293.1:0-6558 GCA_964436365.1 uncultured bacterium
AGAGTCAGCGTTACCGGTCGTCAACTTGCTGGACCCCGTGTACCTGCCGCCAATCATGTTGTGTTCAAACGTGGCCCGCAGGCTCGCATCTCGCCCTGAAGCAAAATTAATTGGCACCGACAGCAAGGGACCAAATCCCATCTGCCCTATTTGTTCCAAATCGTAACCCGGAATCACGTTAATACTCGTAGCCAACTTCGGTCGCATCACCGCACCCAGCGGCCCGCCGAATACCGAATTGACAATCGGGAACTTGTCTGCGATTTCCAGCACAGCAGTCGTCAACACTTCGCTGCCGGGAACCACCAACTTCTTTTCACCAAACTGATCTTCCTGAACCAACCCGCCGCGCACCCCAGCGTTCATTGTCAAATGCAGATTACGCAACATGAGAGGATTCTGCTTCAACCCTCTGCCCATGCGACGCAAGAACTGGTCTTCAGCAAACCAGAATGGCATCGCCGTTCCGACCATTTCCTGAAACTGTGACCGGATACGGTGATCATCAATAAACGCACTTGTCAGAGTCATGGCCCGCTGAAGCGATACATTTCTGTGTACCTCAAACTGGTTCTTCTGTATCTTCGCCCACTTGAAGAACTCATGAATCGCAGGCGAATCGGCTTCAGCGGCTCGCATCAACACACTAAGCGCGTCCTCAACAGCACCGCCATCCATATCTTCAAGCACTTCTCCAGCGGCTTTCGCAAATCTTTTAGCGTTGCCGTGCTCAACTGCAAACGCGGCACGCGATACGGCAGCCTCTGGATCCATCCACGCCAACTGCCAATCATGGCGAATAAAGCCCCTCAACGAATCGACAACCAACTGACCTTCGTCATCGTAAGAAGCAAGATCGCCTAGCCGCGCAGAAAGCGCCTGAAAGCCGCCCTTTGTGTGATGGTAGTTGCGTTTCACGCCAGCAACCTGCTTAGAAGCAACCAGATAGTAATGCTGGAACATTGGTTCACGAACCATTGCACCAATCATCGGGTTGACTACACCATCAAACCAGTTGCGGAGCAGCGTGTTCCACGCCCTGCCCATGCGTTCACCCAGCCCGCCGCCTTCATCGCCAACGGGCTTCAACGCAAGCACCCTCTCTGGTGCCTTGTTCCACCAACTCGCGTCGTTGGCGTAGGCGTTGACTCGCAGCGCACTAATCTCATCACCATGAGTGACTTCCCGAATCCACGGAAGAAACACCTCGGGAACGTCTGCCCTTGTCCCCGACGAAACCAGATCCAAAATATCTGGTGACATGCGCTCAGTCAATTCCAGCATCGCATTATGAAAATCGTTATGCGCCGTGAACTGGGTATCCACAATTTCCCACAATTCAGGGTTGTCGGTATACCAATGCTGCGCCCGCTCATCTCCGGCACGGCGAATAATGGTGCTGCCATTCTTTTTGTTTCGCCACGTATTCGACGTATAAGTAACCGGCGTGTCATTAACCATTTGCACACCCTGAACACCACCGTCGGCCCTGCGGTACATCAACTGCTCGCCACCGATACCGATAATCTTTTCTCTGCTCATGCCGCCCGAACCAAAGTCTGCCGCCGTAGTCGGCCCCTCTTTGGTCCAACCATAGAACGACGACACCTCACCCACATCGCCTCGCACCGCCACATCAGGATGAGACATACTGGTACGCAACCCGCCGCGATTAATTGCAATCGTTGGCCCATTCAATCCGACACGGCTTGGAGCAGGGGATACGCCATACAATTCTTCGGCATTGACATCTATTGTTCCGATACGGGACCGCAACCTAAACGCTGCATCGGGACCAGCATTATCTAGTCGCGTTATAGGACCAAGCATTTCCGTTATGGTCTTGGCTATCGCATCAGCAATATCTGGGTTGGCGCTACCTGTCATCAACGGGATATGTGACATCCCTGCATCAGTCCACGACCCTGCCAGAATCGCATAAATACCGGGGGTGTGATGAATAGTGTCGGCCCGCAAACTAGGCTGAAGTAGCCGCGCCGCCTTAAACGCCTCGCCCGAAGATAGCCCCATCTGGATAAATCGGTGTTCCAACTTTTCAACAAACTCATCGAACCATTGGAAGCGCGCACCACCACCTTCGGACAATAGCCTGATCAACGAATCGACATGCTCCATCGGGATCATCGGAACAAACAGGCGGGCAGCACCATCAGGCAACGATTCGCTAATCGGCCCACCTGTTATATCGAACCCAACATTGGATACGTGGGCACTCCGACCCGCCTGCTCGCCCCGCACGGTCATCAACTCATTGAACAATGCCCGCTTTGCTTGCACAACAGCATCATCGAAATCGGTAATAATCTTCGCAGGATCAACCCCACTTATCAGAAACGCTATAACATTCGGATTCTGATCTACGCCGGGTGCCGGTTCAAGAAATGCACGGAATGCAGGCTGTACGTCTTCCGGCAACTTATCAAGGAAAGCGTCGTTCGCAGTCAACTTCGTAACCAACGCATCAGGATCGGTGGGTCTAGCATCGAACGCTTTGGCGAGTACCTTCAACGCATCCTTGTGATTAGTTTGCAAATGCTTCAAAACAACTGCTGACGCTACCTCGTCTGCTGCAACTTCCAATCCAAGTTCCGCCGCAAGGGGAGCCAATACGGCCTCCTGCTGGGGTGACGCATAATGCGACATGCTTCGCAAATACGCAACAGCCTCCGGATCTGACATATAATTCAATCGTTGAGTAACGGCAATGCTCTTCGGCACCGCATCCATTTCGGTTCCGGCTTCAGTAGTTACCCACTCCAGCCCAGATGAGCCGTAATCCATTGGAAGCCGCAACCCGAGATCAACTGGTGTCCCAAATCCTGAGGTTCGCAGCGCCCTGTCAACCGAATCAGGATTAATATAATTGTCGAATGTTCCAAGAATATCTTTCATCTGCTGATCAAGAATCGTCGGATCGGTCATCATCTCAGCGATAACTCGGGCGCGCTCATCGTGTTGCTTGTCGATCTTTCTACCGATCCAACGCGCCATCTTTCCAGAAGCACCAACCCCCATGAAATCGTTTGTAAGCATACTCAATTCGTTTGCCTTGGCATTAGCAAACTCAAACATGCGTCGCGACATACCACCAATTAGAGTCTCTTCCACCCCTCTCTTAACCTTTACCCGGCTTGCCTCAAACAGGGATGCGCGAGCCTCGTCGCTAATAAACTTCCAATTCGGATTATTTGAAGCAGCCTCTCTTATTGCCTTTTCTGTAATGGCATAGTCGCCTACGCCGCCGATCTCGTTAAACGACCGCCATAGGCGAGAAAACGGTTTCCACAGAATCGGCAACTGCTCTTCTGGATCAATGTCTTTGAGAATCTTCCGTCCGTACTCATCCCAGACTACATGCTTGTCAATGGCTGCACGAGCGATCTTATGGTTAGCCCAATTCTTTGGGCCTTCACGCAGCCACCACGAGAACAACTCTTCGCCACCATTGCGGGCAACGTAACCCAATCGCAACAATACGGCCGGTCGCCAAGTCCGCGCCAAGAACTTATCTATCGTAGGCAAATGAATACCCCACCCGGCCATACGATAAAACGCCGTGTACCGGGATATGGCAGCCAACTCACGGTAATTTGGAATAATATTTGCACGCGCCAACTGTGCGCCATGTTCCGCACCGGGGAATACCGCACGAGGAACATTCATTCCGTGGATCCCCACCAAATCATCAGTTATTTGCGCGTACCGATGAGTACCATGACGAACAAACTTCTGGATGAAGTCCTGAACATCGCGTCCACCATGCACCAGCGCGCCTGTGCGGCCAATAAAATCTAGAAAGAAGTCATGCTGAACAAGCCACCGCTCCGAATCGTTACCCATGACAAATGTGCGGAGGTATTGATCTATCTGGGTGCGTGGCATACCGGACATAACACCCATGTCGATAAGCGCCGTGAATTCCTTAACGGCAGTGTCGGCATCGGTGACATCCAACAATGTGGACTTGGGTACATACGTTGTTAGTTTCTCAGCGAACCGCGCCGGGTAATACGCCAACCCTGCCGCTACCGCTCCACCGATAGCACCAATTTCTTCCAGCCAAGTCAACTCTGCGTTTGTGCTGCCGGGAGGATGAACCCGATTCTTATAGTAGCGATGCGCTGCTTTGCCCGCTCCCGAAAATGGGATAAGATCCGGCCCTCTTTTGGGGAGAAGACGGCGAACATCGTTCTCATCAAGACGAACCTCAAACCCATTATGCAGGTAGTAGTTCAACAAATCTGACAGTTCGCTGTCTTCAAGAATAATTTGTGACGCGTCTGCCTGATGTAAGTCGGCGTATTCGTCTATCTTCAACCAGTCATCGGAAGTCAACCCGAGCCGTGTCATGTGGTCCTGCGACGGATCACGCAAAATATTGAACAGCGTGTCTTGGTCTATTGGCTTTGACAGTTCCAGCGTACCTTCCTGAATATCATTAAAGATTTTGCTGTGAACGTAATCGCTTTGCTTCGCCAAATACTTTGAAGTCATCCGCGCAATGTCGGCCTTAACGGCAAGCGGAAAGTCGTCAAAGTCAAGAATCTCCCGCATGTACTTTTTGGCACCCATCCACTTCGCACCAAACGCGCCGATGCGAGGCAGGAACAATGCTTCAGGATCGGTACGGCCTAATGGTTTTGCCAACGCCATCCACCCAGCGTCATCAGCAAGAAACTCCCAGAAGCCCTGCTCATCGGCAAGCGTAGGAGCGGCCCCTGCCCTGATAAGTGGGACCTCCTCAGCGCCCTTGGCTGAAATAAACTTGCGGATCAGTTCGCCAGATTCGTCATCAACAGCAATCACGGTGCGCCGCTGTCCGAAATGCCAGTTACGCATCGAATCAATGACCTGATTCAACGCAGGCATATCACGAAGCAACGCATCCAACTTGGTTCCCTTACCAAACTGTTCTGTTATCGCTGCTCTAAGATCCGTACCGCTAACTACCTCATCGGCGTTATCAAGGATATGTTGCTTGAATGCTGCGATCTCATCTATCTCTTGGAACGCATCAGTAACCCTGTCGATCAGTCGGTTAATGGCACGAAGTTGTAATCGAATACCAAAATTGGTTCGACCCAACACATTGACACCAGTGGATTTCATCCACTCCTTGATCCCAGCCAAACCATCCGAGTATTCGCCTGTTACGCGGTTAAGGATCTGGATCTTGCTAAAGGCATCAAACCCGGTTTCAGAAGCAGCACGTTCCAACAAGGTGCCGCGCCGCATAAAGTCTATCAATTCGGCCCCGTCCTTAGCACGGTGACCGAACTTGGCGACCTTAGCAATCTTAGTCCAGAACCCGCCAACCCATGTTGTCGGATCCAATAAGATTTCAACAGCCAAAGACCCAACCATCCCGACAACAGCGGCAGGCTTTGTTCCCGGTGTAACATCCCACACGCCGTACCGGTTCCATGCCTTCACAGACGCATCCGCAATCGTCAACCGTCCCGAATCAAGAATCTCCAACGCTTCAGTATTCGCAGGATCAGCAAGACTGTCATACCACCTCTGGTACTGGTCCGCTATCCGTTCAGGCGCATACCCGAACTCTTCACCACGTTCAGCCAAATGATCGTAAACGCCCTGCCCGCCGTCACGGAGAAAGATCCGCATCAGTTCAACCTGTTCACCGCCAACTTTTTCGATAGCAGCATCCAACGTAGACTGGTAATACGAATCATCCTCTAGCCGCGTCTTATTCCAAGCGTCGCGCCATCGGGTAGGATCCGAGAAATCTCCCTTGTCGCGCTGCCCCATAAATGCCAGCGACCGGCCGAAGCGTGTAGCAAACCGGGATGGTTTCATTATTCCGAATTCCCACACATTGCGGGCAACAGTTCCGAGTCCAAAACCGACAGCACGAATCGGAGCCAAACCGACCTTGATAGCGGTACCGAAATGCTCTTCAGGCAGCAACGGAATATCCCAAGTAAAGATCCGCTTCAACAATCCTTCAGGATCTTTTTCTTCTGGAAACTGGTAGCCCGCTCCTCTCAACAGATTCTGGGTTTTCATTGGCAGTAAATTAAATTCTGCTCGTTGCATCTGAGTCGGCATTGCTTCGAACCGTTGCCGCATCAAATTAAATTCATTCTGATCAAACGCACCTAAGAAGATGTCCATCATGTCTTCGTCGGGATCGGGACCAGCAGCCAACCCCACCAACGAATCCGGGTCTATGTCAAGGAACCGTCCGGCACCCGCAGACATAAGCATTTGCATACGGCGACCATAGTATTCGTCGTTTACTGCGCTAGTAGGTACCGCTCCGATGCGGACGTATTCGCGGCGAACCAGAGAAACTCCGGCCATTACAACTGCCCGAGTTGCTGCGCCGACTGTGCCATAATCGGATCACCCGTAGCAATAGCCCACTTACGTAGCAAATCTGCTGAGCGTTGCTCAGGGGTAATACGTGGCAAAGCCGTTTGGATATTGCGACCTTCGCCGGGAGCAGTCAATGGCGTTACCTGTGGATTAAATCCGCGTGCCGCCTCAACCGGCAACGGACGCTGCTGAGGGGGA